>JAUIHJ010000021.1 GCA_030432015.1 bacterium | reverse complement strand
GTGCTGAAGCTTCCAGCCAAACAGGGCCTTTCCATCGAAGCACTCGGTATGCTGACCGACCGCTGCCAAGGCCAAGAGATTAAAGGTGTGAACGGGATTGTCGACAACGTGGATACCCGCCGGGATACCGTCGCCGACCAGTACTTCGCCGGAGCCATCAGTGCCTGCGGGCAGGAATGCGGTAACGGTTCCTGCGAGCAGCTCGTCTTTTGCCGACGCGGCACGAACGGCTTCAACCACATCAGCGGCTGACGTTTGAGCGGAGTGCAGGTAAACAATCACGCTATGGGTCTTTTCATCCAGACGCACGCGGGTCTCGGAAAACTCTTCGCCCGGCTCCAGCTTCATCATTTTCCGGAGAAACTCGTCCTTGGTCACCTTGCCGTCCTGGTCGGCGTCGGTTGCGCTGACGTTGTCCCTGGCAATCTCGTCGCCCGCCAGGGTTCCGTCGCCGTCGGTATCCCACTGACCGAATGTTGTTGCCGGATTGATGATGTCAATGACCAGTGGCTGTGACGCCAGACCACCGGTTCGCAGCCAACCGATTTGAGCATTGGTGCGCTGCTGGTCCGTCGGCATGACGACATAGCCGACGCGTCGTGCCGCCGCATCGCTGATGTGAAGTTCGTCCCAATGAACTCGCGCGTCGGGATTGTTTGGATTGAGATCAGAGACCTTGGCAACCTCACGCAAATCGCTGTTGAAGTACAGCAGCAGAATTGCGATCAACATCAGCACGCTACCCAGCAGCGTGTAAAGAAAGAACTTGATCGCGGCGTATTCGCGGCGAGGTCCCCCCCAGACGCCGATCAGGAAATACATCGGCAGCAGCATGACCTCCCAAAACACATAAAACAGAAAGAAGTCGAGGGCCATGAACACGCCCAGCATGCCGGTTTCCAACAGCAGAAACAGAATGCAGTACGCCTTGACGTGCTTGGTGATCGACCAGCTTGCCCCCATGGCAAAGACACTCACCAGCGCGGTCAGCATGATCAGTGGAAAGCTGATCCCGTCGACACCCAAGAAATAGTCAATGTCGAACGAGGGTATCCACGAGACGTTGAACGTGTTCTGCATGTCGCCACGGGCGACGTCAAAATTCGTGGGATCGGAGAAAAAGAAACCACCGGTCGCCAATAACAGCACCATGATGGTCACAATCAAGGTGATGTAGCGCAGAACCTCGTCGCGTCCTCCCGGCACGAATGCCAGCACGAGAGCTCCCAAAACGGGAAGAAAGACAATCAGGGTCAATAGCCAAAATTCGTCAAACATCGTTGTACGCTATCCCGCGAGGGTTGGATTCCAGAAGAAACTAATCAACAGGAAGATCGCGATCGTTCCAATCACAATAAACATGACATACTGTCGCAGACTGCCCGTTTGTAAACGATGCGCGGCGAGTCCGGTCGCCCACGTCCACTTGGCAAATAGATTCACAAAGCCGTCCACGATGGTTCGATCGGCCAACTTCTCAAAGAAGTTGGAAAACAACCTTGTGCAGTTGGCTGTCCCATCGATAAACCAATCAATCCACCGTTTGTCGAATGCCGAAGCCAGCCGCGCAATGGCATGGGTTGGCTTGACAAAGATCCAGTCGTAAAGCTCGTCAAACCACCACTTGTTCAGCAAAAAATTGTAGACCGGCTGGAACTGCTTGCGTACATCCGACGCCTTCAGCCATCCCATGCCGTACATGCAGGTGGCCAGCAGGAATCCGGTCAATGCAGCGCCAATCGCCATGAAGCTGACGGGAATCACGATGCTGGGCGCATGGGCCGAATGCTCGTTGGGCCAGACCCAATCCAACAGGACGCCGTGCGCATCCGACAGAGTGTGGTCGGGTCGGGCCTGCTCCAGTAGCTCGACCAACACCAAGCTGCCGAGGTCGTGAGTGAAAATCCCGAGCTTTGGAACAACGAGCCAGATACTGGCAATCACGAGGACGATTCCACTGGCCAGCAGCGGCACATCATGCAACTGAAGTTTCTTGGAGGGGGCATCCGCAGGACTGTGGTCATGGCCATGGCCGTGACCATGGTCCGCGTCCGCGGTAACCGGGGGCCGCATGAACCGCCAGATCCCCAAGCCAACCGTCGCAACCAGCGCACCCATGAACCCCTGGACAGGGCTCCAGGCGACCGTGATCGCCATCACGGACAAGATGATTAACGGCACATACATCACCGGCGGGGATTCGTGTGCGTGGTCGTAACGCTCCTGGTCGCGTGGCTGGCCAGCAAACGTCAAGTACCACAGCCGAAACATGTAGAACGAGGTGATCGCGGCACCGCCCGCGGCGGCAATAAAGAACAGTCCCGCCCAGGTCGAATTGTTGACGCGCATGAAGGAAAACGCCTGCTCAAGAATGGCGTCCTTCGAATAAAAACCACTGAAACCAACCCCGGTAAGCGGACCACCACCAAAGAACCCAGCAATAAACGGCACGCCAGCACCAGCAATGGCGAGGCAGCCAATCAGCATCGTGTAGGCGGTCACCGGCATCTTCTTCCGCAAGCCGCCCATTTCGGACATTTCATTGGTGTGCACCGCGTGAATCACGGAACCCGAACACATGAAGAGCAAGCTCTTAAAGAATGCGTGGGTAATCAGGTGCATCATGCCGGCCAACCAGCCGCCGACACCCAAAGCGAGCATCATGTAGCCGAGTTGGCTGACCGTCGAGTAAGCAAGGACCCGCTTGATGTCAGTCGCTGTGATGGCGATGGAAGCCGCCATGAACAGTGTGATACAACCCGCCAGCGCGATCACGAACAGCACCTCCGGCGCAAAGACCGGGAAGAACCGTCCCACCAGGTAAACACCGGCCGCAACCATGGTCGCGGAGTGCACCAGCGCAGAAACGGGAGTCGGACCTTCCATCGCGTCTGGCAACCAGACATGCAGTGGGAACTGTGCACTCTTGCCAACACACCCCGCAAAGATGCCAAGTCCAGCCACGATCAATAACCAGTAACCGTACTTGGGCGATTCGCTCGAGGGGCCAACTTCACCATCGTCACCGTGAAGCGTGCGGCCAGCACGCCAGTCCGGGATGTGGGCCGCCAAGGCTGCGTCGACTTCGTCCGGCGTTGCCGTCGGTCCCAACTCGCTGACCAACTCACGTGCAGCGTCACTGGCCGAAAGGAGCACCATTTCGTCGGCGGCGATCGCCTGATCTCCAGGACGAACTTTCGAGAAGATGCCCTCGACCGACCGCAGCGTGTCGCCGTCCTTGATTTCCATGTCGCCGAAGTAAAACGTGCCCAGGCTGCTCCAGAGCGCCATCAGACCGATGATCATGCCAAAGTCGCCAACGCGATTGACGATGAAGGCCTTGTTGGCAGCCGTCGACGCACTTTTCCGCTCAACGTAAAAACCGATCAGGAAATAGGAGCAAATGCCGACCAATTCCCAGAAGACAAAGACCATCGCGATATTACCTGCGATGACCAAGCCCAGCATGCTGAAGCAGAAGAGCGAAAGATACTGGAAAAATCGGTGGTAGCGACCAGGGCGTTTCAAGTGGGAACCGTCGCCCAGCGTCACTTCGTGATCGGTGACCGCATGCAGCTCTTCATGCATGTAGCCCATCGCGTAAATATGGATCAACGTGGCGATGAACGTCACCATGCAAAACATGCAGAGGGTGAGGGTATCAATGTAGTAGCTGATGCTCAGTCGTAGATCGCCAAATTGCCCGAGCACCCAGGGGCCGCCCAGGAAGGGCACGTTGTATTCGCCAGCATAATACGGCTTGGGAGCGTGATGGCCGTGGTCGCCACCATGCCCGTCGCCACCATGCCCGTCGCCACCATGCCCGTCGCCACCATGCCCCGCTTCGCCATCTGTGTCGTGCTTCGCGGATGTGTCAGTGTGCTCCGGTTTGTCGCTCGGATCGCCCTGATGGATACCCTGCGGCTCGCCGTCGGCGGCCGCCTGGACTCCGGCTGCGGGTTCTGCCAACGCGACCACCTCTGCTTCGTGCGCTCCTGGCCAATGGGTGCCCAGCCAAACCGCCAGCGCGAAAAACGAGCAGACCGCCGCAAGCGCGATCGCTGCCACGGAGATGTAGGCGAACGCCTCTCCCGGCTCATCCTTTCTTGGTCCAAAGACCAGGATGATGAAGAAAGACGCCAGCGGCAGTAAGACTGCGATCCCTAGCGCGTACGGGAGTAGCTCGGCAACGTTCATCAGCCTCTTAGGTCGTCGGCTTCATCGACGTCAATGGTGGTGTGGTTGTTGTAGAAATTCAGCGCAATGGCTAAGGCGACGGCCGCTTCGGCAGCCGCCAAGACAATGACGAACAACGCAATCATCTGGCCATCCAAGCCCAGCGAGTCGCTCCGCAGGTACTTGCTGCCAAAGGCGATGAAATTGATGTTCGCACCATTCAGGACCAATTCGACCCCCATTAAGATGCCAATCACATTCCGTTTTGTCGCCATGCAGACGGCACCGGTGACAAACATCACGGCACCCACAAGGAGGTAATGTGAAACATGAATGGGTTCGATAAACTCGATCACGATCTGCCCCCCGAATCGTCCTTGCGACGCTTGGTTCGGGCCATGTAAGCCGCACCAATCAGTACCACCAACAGATGAATCGATACGATGACGAAGGGCAGGAGGTAACCCGACATGCCGGCCCGGAGACGGCCGTCTGGCTGTTCGAGTTTGTCCACGCGGACACCGGCAAAACCGAGCCCGATCTGTGTGGTGACTTGATTGTCTGCGATGGTTACCCGATCCCGTTCCGGGTTGGAACTTCGCCAATCCTCGACGTTGAAAGCAGTTATCAACAGCATGAACAGGAGGGAGCCGCCGACACCGAGCGCTACCACCCACTCACCGGCCCGCGTCTCCATCGAAACGAATTGTGATTGAGCCGTAAGCATCACGCCGAAAATCACCAGAACCAGCGTGCCGCCCACGTAAATCATGAGTTGCATCGCGCCGACAAACTCGGCGCCAGCCAGAAAAAACAGGCCGGCCGAGGCTCCCAGCGCGAGAATCAGATAGAAGGCCATATGAACAACGTTGTTGGAGAACAACACTGCCAAGGCGAAACCGCAAGTCAGCAGGGCAAACAGCCAGAAGAAGAAGGCATGCCAGTCGATTGCCGCGAGCATCATTCCGCACCGCCATTCTCGGCTGGCCGGCCGGCTTCGCTGCTGCCTGACACACCCAAGGCGACTGGCGTCAGCGTCTCAAGAGGCTTCACCACCGTCTCCTGGGGATCTTGATCGTCGGCTTGCGATTGGAGTTTCCGGTCAGCTTCTTCAACCCAGCTTTCGGTGACCGAGCCGCGATGAAAGCCAGCAATGTCGTTGCCGGTCGGCGCACCGAAAAGCTGCCAGAACATGGCACCTAGGAAACAGACCGCAGCCAGCGGAACACAATACTTTAAACAGGTCGTCATCACCTGATCGATCCGCAACCGCGGCAGCGTCCAGCGAATCCACATCATGACCGTCACGCCGATAAACCCTTTGAGCAGAAAGTTGACGCATCCCATGAAGTTGGCCATGTAGGTGGATAGTCCAACCCAGGATTCGCCATTACCGAAGGAGACAAGATTCACCAAAGTGGTGGTGATCGGCTCGGCAATCGGAATCGGCCCGTGCCAACCACCGAAAAATAGAATCGCGGCCAGCCCGCTGACGAGGAACATCGAGCCGTACTCGGCCATGAAGAAGAAGCTCCAGCGAAGCCCCGAGTACTCGGTATGAAACCCAGCCACCAATTCGCTTTCGGCTTCCGCTAAATCGAAAGGAGCACGATTAACGCTGGCCACCGCACAGGTGAAATAGACCCAGAAGATGGCGAACGTGAATGGATCGTTGAAAATTAGCCAGTTCGTAAACAGGCCGGCTTGCATGTTGCCGATCGTCACGAGGTTCATCGTGCCGCAAATAAAGACCGGAACGACGACGCACATGCCCAGTGGCACTTCGTAGCTGACAACTTGTGCGGCTTCACGCATGGCACCGAACAGGGACCACTTGGAACCAGAGGCATAGCCCGCCAGGATGACGCCGAAGACCTCCAGGCCCAGAACGGCCAATACGAAAAAGACCGCAGAATTCAGGTTCTGAGCGACCCAGCCGTCAGAAAAAGGGAGTGCGATGTAGGCACAAAAGCTCGCGGCGAAGCTGATATAGGGCGCCAGCTTGAAAAGCATCACATCGGCCTCGGCGGGAGTGATGTCCTCCTTGGCAATCAGCTTGATGCCGTCGGCTAACGTTTGCAGCCAGCCAAAAGCGCCGCCAACGCGGGTTGGGCCCAGACGGTCCTGGATGCGGCCGGAAATCTTCCGCTCCATCCAGATGAAGATCAGCGCACCGACCGCCACGACGTGAATGATCAACACGCAATGAATCGTGGCCGCAATTAAATATGCCAGCCAGGTCGGAAAATGCAGAGCCTGCTCGAAAAACTCGGCCACGGGTTTGAGTGGTCCCCGCTCGCCCACACGCTAAAAAGGTCAGCGTGTGGCGAGATGCACGTTGGTTGTCGTATGGGTAATCTGTGATCCTGCGTGGATACCGCAGAGCCACTCTTTTGCTCACGAAGATCGTGAAATATGGCACAAAGTATCCTCGACCGGCAAGCCCCCGCAGGCACAAAATTGCAAGATTTCGCCGAGGTCACGACGGAAAGTGATTCGTTGACGCGAATCGAGCCGATCAGCCCGCTGATTCGCGGAACCAGACCACCGACAACGGTCGCTCGATCTGCGATTTGCGCGACGCCAATGCGCGCTGACCGGCGGGGAATAATTATGGCCGTCGCTTAGCGATCGATCTCGCCCATCACGACATCGAGTGACCCGACAATCGCGGGGACGTCGGCGATCAGGCAGCCGCGACAGAGGTCGGCCGTCACGGACAGATTGCAAAACGAACTGCTGCGAGCCCGGACACGCCACGGAATCGCATTCCCGTCGCTCACCAGGTAGAAGCCCATCTGGCCGCGGGGCGCTTCGGTCTCCAGGTACGCCTCCCCTTTGGGTAACTTGGTTGTCAATTTGATCGGGACCCCGTAATCGCCTGTGGCCGTGCTATAGCGATCGATGGCTTGGCGGACCAGGTCGACGGCCTGCACGACCTCCAGCATCCGTACATAAAACCGGTGCCAGCAATCACCCAGGACGGCATCCTTGGGGACGGCCGGATAGTCGTGGTCCTTCGGGTAGTGCCCGTCCTTTTCGACGATAACCTCGAATGCGTATCCGTCGTACATTTCCGTGTAGCGCTGTTCGCCATCGCGACGCAGGTCGTAATCGACGCCGCTTCCCCGCAGGACGGGGCCAGTGCAGCCATACTGAATCGCCATTTCCGGCGACATGGTGCCGATGGCTGCCGTACGTTTGATGAAAATCGCGTTGGTCGTCAGGAGGGCGTGATATTCCTGAATAATTGGCTCGAATTGGTCCAGGAAGTCGGCGCACTTTTGGAGCCAGCCGTTGGGTAGGTCTGCGGTGCAACCACCTGGCGTGATGTAGCTGTAGGTCAACCGTGCGCCGCAGGCTTCTTCAAACAGGTCCAGGATTTTTTCACGTTCGCGAAACGCGTACAGGAACGGACTGAACGACCCCAGGTCGAGCCCATAGGCGCCCATGCCGACCAGGTGGCTGGCGATCCGCCCCATTTCGGAGATGATGACGCGCAGATGCTGGGCTTTCTCTGAGAGCTGATGTTCGAGCAACTTCTCGACGCAGAGGGACCAGCCGAGATTCATGTTCATCCCGGCCAGGTAGTCCATCCGATCCGTATAGGGAACCCATTGTCGCGGCGTCAGGTTTTCCCCAATCTTTTCGGCACACCGATGAAGGTAGCCAATGTGCGGCTCGACCTCCGAAACAATTTCTCCATCGGTGCGGAGGACCAGACGTAACACGCCGTGCGTGCTGGGGTGCTGCGGCCCCATGTTGACCAGCATCTCGTCGGTTCGTACGTCGAATTCAATGACCCGTGGGTCTTCCAGCTCTAACGGCATTTTCCAATTTCCTTTGAGCGACTCGCACTCATTCTCACATGTGCACCACGTGTTCGCGACGACTGCACGCAAATCGGCAGGATGACCCCGTTCTGATCAGCTACCGTCCGCGAATGCCGTGATATTCGAGCGGCATTTCGTAGTCTTTGCGTAGGGGGTAGCCGACCCAGTCCTCCGGGCAGAGGATCCGCCGCATGTCAGGGTGGCCAGTAAATCGTATTCCGGAGAGGTCGAAGACCTCGCGTTCGTGCCAGTCCGCAGTCCGCCAGAGATGGCTGACCGTGGGGACTTCAGGGAGTTGGCCTTCTTGGCCATCTTTCCATCGCGGCACTTTGACCTTCACGACCAGCGAGTGTTTCTTGGAAATGCTGGAGATGTGATAGACAACTTCAATATGCGGATCCCAGCCCGCTTTCGCCGCTTTCTTGGGGTCGGCGATAAAGTAGTCGACACCCGTAATGCAATTCAGCAGATCGAACGCAAGCTCGGCATCGTCTCGAAGAAACTGGCAAATCTCGGGCAAGCTCGCCGGCGCAACTTCAATCCAAGGGTCAATCGCCTCAAGATTTGAGCCGGTGATTTTATCGCCGAATTGCTGCTGCAAGCGGCTGAGAAGGCTGGTTCCGGTCATCGGCTGGTACTTGAATTGGTGAGGGGTGAGCGAGGTCGGGTTCATCCAGCCCTCACGGGCCGGAAACAGCAAGTAATCAGGTGAAGACTAAAGCGACGATCGGGAACCAGGGCTGCTGGACCGCGCGGCCGACCACCACGGTGCCGGAGTTCGATTGACTGACATGGGCAAACATTCCGCGTTAGGCTGACAGCGCCGTTTCTTCGACTGGTGGTCGAGGTACCGATCCGGGCCCGCGCGCAGCGGTCTCCCTGCTGACGGCACGCACCCAATCCAAGTCGCCGCGTCGCCAGACGTAAGCAAAGCCCACCAGGAGCACGGCGAAAAAGACGACGATGTCGACAATCGTGACAAACGCCAGTTGGCGGGCACCGCGATGGGAAATCAAATTGGCGCGCCGCACCGGGTCAGCCCCTGCGGGGACTTCGGTTGCCAGCGACGCGGGCACGTCGACCGTGACCTGCGGATTGCGGACCCCCAGTTCCTGGTACAGCTTGCGAGCAGACGGCGTATGTTCCAACTCGCCATTGGTGACTTGAGCCGCCGTCTGATGCTCGTCCATGAAGTGAGTGCTCTTGCCGAAGACGACCGCCCAAGGGAAGAAGAAGGCCACCTCGACATCAAAAATGATGAACAGCAGAGCGACGACGTAAAATCGCAAGTCGAATTGAACGAAGCTGGAACCGACGGTCGGCTCGCCGCATTCGTAGACCTCCAGCTTTTCTTCGTGTGGGTCCGACGGGCGGACCAAGCGACCGACCAGCAGGTTAACAAACAAAAAGATGACCCCGACGCCGGCAAATAGAGCCAAATAGGCGACGATTCCGATCGACGTTGACATCAGTGCGGTCCCTGGAAGGCGATTTAGTTCAATGTGGTGATTGGTTCAAAGTGCCAGAACCCCACTGGGACGACCGGGCGCTGTGCGAGTGCCCAGATCTTGTTCCAGCGGCACCAGTGTCCGGCGACACCGTGTTGTGCGGCAAAAATTCTAACGCCGTAATTCTAGGTACCGGGACACGCATTGCAAGGTGACCAAAGTTGCTGGCGACGCGAGTTGCGGAGATAAGGCCGGTTGACGTCGTGTCTGTGTTGGCTGGCCCCGATCCGTGTTAGCTGGTCCCGATCGCAGGGGCCGGCGCCACGGAATCGCAGGGTCGGCATCGCCTACGAGTCCTGCATTCCGCTGACGTCTCCACCACTGTCACCAGGAATACTCCCGACGGCCAAGGGTTGTCGTCCGGCGAATCCACCGTCCAGTTCGTGCCAGAACAACACCTCTGGTTCATCGAAACGCCAACACAGGTAAACCAGTCTCCCGTCGATCTTCGCGGGAAAGTCGACGAGCCCTTCGGTGGCACCCTTGGGTTCGACTCCCAGTTGTACCAGTTCGATGGCGTACTCATTGAGCCGCTCAACGTCCTTCTCGAGTTCCTGCTCGATTTGCGCGACTTCGTCACCGTAGGGATCGCTGCTTGAGGCGCGATGGTCGTTGATCTGATTCAAACGCTCCCGTCGTTCCACCACGTCACGCGCCAAGGCGACCATGTCCCCCGCAATCGCTCGCACGAGCGGCAGCATGGCATTGGCTTCTTCCACCGTAAACAACTTGATCGGTTCTTGGATCTGATCAGACATGGTGTCCACCGGGATGATGTCGGCCTAGGAATTCGGACCGGCGTGGACCGGTTCGGCGATGACCTTTGAATCCGCGACCGCCGTTGGGTTCAGCGTGGCTCGCCCCCACGAAATATCCAAGGGCAATCGGGAAAAATCAACAATACAGCCGTCGCGACTATAACAGCTAAGATCGTGGGTTGCCCCCATGAAGATGCAATCCACGGGGCACGGCTCGACACACAAAGCGCAAAACATGCACTTCGAGTAATCGATGGCAAAGCCTGTCACCTGGAATCCTTTGCCGTTTTCAACGCGTTCCTTGCCGATGTAAATGCAGTCTACCGGGCACGCTTTCGCACATTGGTCACACGCAATACAGGTCGTGAGGTCGAAACGATGGAATCCGCGGTAGCGTGCCGCGACAGGGACAGGCTTCTCCGGGTATTCGAATTTCTCCGTAAACGTGCCGCGGTCGGCACGATAGGTGATCAACCAATAACGCAACGTGACCCACATTCCGTGCGCCACGGTCGACACCGCGATCCAGATGTTCCGCAGCCAGTTCAACATTCTTTTTGATCCCTGAATCTGTCCTGAGAGGAGGTGGCGCGAGAAAAGCCAGCGCCTGAATTATAGACACGACCACCGGTACCGCAACCGACATGCGGTGGCGAATTCGACGACTCGCATGGAAGCCAGGGCTACGGCGATTGTTCGTTGGTCGACCGGCCCGTGGCCCGTGGTCGCCAGGCGGCACGAGCGCCTGTTGCCGGGGGGCGCGGCGGGATGAGGTTGGCGTCCGTCAGCGATGCGCCAGGCCGTTGAGCTACGTTTGCCTTGGAGGCATCCCGCGCGTCCGGCGGAGCTCGGCTCCGTGTGAGTGACCGTGTGAGGCAGGCGACGACCTGCCGCGCGCCCTGTGCCAGCGTGCGATCGGCAACCCGGCCAGCGGCGTGGTCGAGCGACCGTGCAATCGCTCTCTTGAAGTTGCGCCAATGAGGCGCGCAGCGGCGACACGGACTTTCCCGGGGGTGCAAACCCCAGGGAAACCGGAGCTGGAGCCCGTCAGCCGCTACGCGGCATTGGGACAACCAGTCGACGTATCCGCCAGGTTGGTACCTTACGCGAGAAGCTGGCATGCCTGGGGCATGAGCAAAATCGCAACTTCAAAGCTGCAAAACTGACGCGTCGGATGACCATCGCTTCCGCGTTTTCCAGCGACATCAGCTGCGGTGAAGAACGCGAACCGCATGACGTCAAAACAGGCGTTGGCGGGCTTGTCGAGAACCAGTTGTCGAACAAGTGTGGCGCTGCTGGCGCCTGCTTTCTCTGGTCGTGTGACGCGATCGGGCTGATATCGCGGCATTCTACGGTGTGAGGCTCGCACCGCCTGTGAGGCGCGCGTCCGAGCTTTCTCGTGTGTCGTAACGTGTTGGTATTATGGTTCTTGCGTTTTTTTCGGGTGGCCGGAAAGGGCCGATTGGCAGAGTTTTCGGAACAGGCGATTGACGTGGACCGTACGAATTCTATGCCAATCCCGCCAATAATTAGCTCGAAAATCTCTTTACCGGGACGAGCTTTGCTTGACTACGGCATTCGAGCACGTAGAGTGGAATGAAGACAAGACGTGCGCGTAAGCGATTTGTTGGCTCAAGTTATAGGCACTTCAAACGCCCGGGCCAATCGATCGTCGAAGTCGCAAGTATGTGCAAAGGAATGGCCAATGTTAGTTTTATCTCGCAAGAAGAATGAGAGTATTGTCATTAACAATGACATTACGATCGTCGTCGTCGAGATTCGAGGTGACAAAGTTCGCCTGGGCGTCGAAGCGCCAAAGGAAGTTCCTGTTCATCGTCGCGAAGTTTACGATGCGATTAAACGCAACGAACAGCTGACCGCCGAAGGGGGTTCGGCCGACGCGACGGGTGATAAATAGCACGTACTTGGACCATTCCTTGTCCCGCCTTTTCTCTTGCTCACCCCGCCTTGGGAAGCATCCCCACTTGACGTGTTCTGACCGTGGTTATAATACGGTCATGCTTCGGCAGGGCGATTTTTCGCTCCGTCACGGCCCCATCGTCTAGCGGTCTAGGACTCCGGCCTTTCACGCCGGCAACACGGGTTCGAGTCCCGTTGGGGTCATTTTTTGATTTTCCGAATTCGCGTCGGCGTCGTCTCTTGGTGCACCTGAGGGTGTAGCTCGACGCCCAATTCGCGCCATGGCCTGGGTCTTCCAGGCTTTTTTTATGCGCTCGCGGTTGCCGGCCAGGCCGCTCCGGGGCACTTTATCTCCCCGGACAACTTGAATCCGGCCGCACCAATTCCGCTGCTAATAGCAATGCTGTCGTCGCATTCCCCTGCGGTGTCCACCAGTGATCTTCGCGGTGCGGTGCCACAAAAACCGCCAATCACCGCCATTGACGCCTTTCCCGTTTTTTCCGTACTCTCCCGAGCCCTCACTCGCTGGGGAATGAACCGGCGTGTCATCGCAGGCGGGGCCGCGTCCATTCGTTTTGGATTGCCTCGTTGAAACCACTTTTCGCTGGAACAATCATGCTTGACGTGGCACGAACGCTGATCGCCGCACTCTTGATTACCGCCGTTTGCGGTTGTGCGAGTTGGGATTCACCAGCGACGGTCGCCTTTGACTTGCCGATCCCCAAAATGTCACCCGACAGTGTGGTCCTGGAGATCGCTTTTCTCCGCATTCCTGTCGATTCCGCGGAAGAGTTCGCGGCGCTGTGGAACGAAGTGGATGAACAGCAGCTTTCCAACGAAGACCGGCGTCGCCTGGGATCCAATGGATTTCGCGCCGGCGTAATCGGAGCCCGACTCCCCGAAATATTGCGTCAGCTCCTTGATAAGTCAGATACCCCGTTTGAGGCGAGTGGTGCGAATGGAATTTTGAGCGAAGATATCTTTCAAAGCCGCCGAAGGCTTCCGGTTCGGGCAGGTCAGCCCGCGAAGATTGTCGCAGTACCAAAGGAGCAGGATCGTATTGCGGTTCTTCAGAACGAGAATGGATATGTTCGTGGGTTGGAATTCACGCAAGCCCAGGGGATCTTTGTCATGCATACGTTCCCGTTAGGGGATGGTCGCGTGCGGATTCAGTTAACGCCGACGATCGAACACGGTTTGCTGAGAAATCAGTATGTTGGCGGCGATCAGACTTTTATGCTTCAGGCAGGTCGTGACACGCATGAGTTCGCCGAACTTCGCCTGGAGAATTTACTCTCACCTGGCCAAACGCTGTTGGTGACCAAGACCCTGGACGCCAAGGGGCTCGGCTGTCATTTCTTTGCTGCCGATCCAGCCGTCGCGAGCAGCGGTTCGGTGATGTTGATCCGCCTTGCTCAGACGCAACAGGATGATCTGTTCTCGCCCGACTTCGATGCGGTTGGGAGCGGAGCGGAGTCCGAGTAGCGTGCTGGCCGACGATGCGTGTGCATGTGCCGGTCGACGCAGACGCCTGGCGGCGCTCACGTGGATGCCCACGTGTTTCGGCGCCATGCTCGGTCGTCGCAGACGCGGGACCGTCGCGAAATCGAGTGCAGCATGCGAGGTCGCGCGTCGGGTGCGCTGAGCTGCGGCGGCACGATCCATGGGCGTGGTTGGCCACGCGGTCTTGTTTTCCGAGTCTTGGGAACTGCTGGGGATTGCGAAAACACCCTCCGCAAAAGATAATCGCGGCCTTACAAACTCGATTCCAGGAGCTCGACACGATGGCCTTAATTCCCCTGCGTACTTTGTTGGACCATGCTGCCGAAAACAACTATGGCGTAGCGGCATTTAACGTCAACAACATGGAGCAAATTCAATCGATCATGGAAGCGGCCGACGAAACCGATTCGCCCGTGATCATTCAGGCGTCGCGCGGCGCCCGCGCCTATTCTCAAGACGCCTATTTGCGCCATTTGATGCTGGCGGCGGCCGAGCTCTATCCGCACATCCCGATCGTGATGCATCAGGACCACGGCAACAGCGTAGAGACCTGTATGAGCGCCATTGAGAACGGATTCACGTCCGTGATGATGGACGGTTCGCTGAAAGAAGATGGCTCGACCCCTGCCGACTTTGACTACAACGTTCAAGTCACCGCGAAGGTGGTCGCGCTGGCCCATGCCAAAGGCGTCTCCGTCGAAGGGGAATTGGGTTGCCTGGGCTCGTTGGAATCGGGTGAGGGCGAGCAGGAAGATGGCCACGGTGCAACCGGGCAACTGTCTCACGACCAATTGCTGACCTCTCCGGAAGAAGCCCAGGAGTTTGTCGCCAAGACCAACGTGGACGCCCTGGCGGTTGCGATCGGTACCAGCCACGGCGCATACAAGTTCACCCGCAAGCCCGATGGCGAAACGTTGGATATGCAACGCATTGAAGACATCCATCGGCTGCTGCCAAACTGCCATCTGGTGATGCACGGAAGTTCGTCGGTACCGCAAGAATTGCAGGACATCATTAATAAGTATGGCGGGAATATTCGACAGACGTGGGGCGTGCCCGTCGAAGAGATTCAGCGTGGTATTCAGCACGGCGTGCGGAAGATCAACGTCGACACGGACAATCGCCTGGCAATCACGGGCGCCATTCGTAAGGTGCTGGCGGAGTCGCCCGAGAAATTTGACCCCCGCGATTACATGAAGCCCGCCCGCGCCGCCATGAAGCAAGTTTGTGTCGACCGGATGACCGCTTTTGGGCAGGCCGGAAATGCCAGCAAGGTGCGTGAATTGGTCTCTTGATTCAGGTATGATTCTTTCCAGATGTGGCGACATGCCACCCAGACATTCTCATCATTAGACTTCCGGAGGGTATTATGCCGCAGGGAAAAGTTGCGTTTGCCGGTTTGAATCAGACTGGGGTGTTGGTCTTTATTATCCTGCTTCTGTTTACCGGTCCGTGTCTGTGTTGGCTGCCTTGGGTGATCGATTCGATGAAAGGTGATCCCAACGCCACCGAGTGATGACTCGTGACGCGCGTCAACGAATCACTAGCCGATTCGATGGCTGGGGCGGACTGAGGCGGCAGCTTTGCTAGCAATCCCGGTTTTCGTTGCGCGCTCGCATTGCCCCATTCGCGTGACGCCGCTAAGATCCGCCGACGTTTTCTGAACGGAACCGCTGAGCGTGCCAAGGATGGCACAAGGATCGGCAAGCATGGAAGCTATTAACACGTCGGCATTGCGGACTCGTTTTGAACGGTTGGCGTTTGCCCGCGAGATCATCCGGCACGAAGGCCAGTCGCTACTGGACTTGGCCGGCCAGTTGGGCGACGAATTCTGCGAAGCGCTCCAGATGTTGGAAGCGTGCCGTGGTAATGTGATCGTGATCGGCATGGGGAAAGCTGGTCTGATCGGGCAAAAGATTGCGGCCACGCTGGCCTCGACCGGAACCAATAGCCATTCGGTTCACCCGGCCGAAGCGATCCACGGCGATTTGGGCCGTCTGCACCAGGATGACCTCGTGCTGGCGATCTCATTCAGCGGCGAAACCGAAGAGGTCGTGCGTCTGTTGCCCTCCCTGGCGACACGGTCGTTGCCCGTGATTGCCATAACGGGTAACCCTCAAAGCACACTCGGCCGGGCCGCGGGCGTGACCATCGACTTGGGTTCGCTGCGCGAGGCGGGTCATTTAGGGTTGGCACCCAGCACAAGTACAACCGCGATGCTGGCGGTGGGTGATGCGTTGGCGTTAGTGATGAGCCGGATTCGCGGTTTCGCGGCGACGGATTTCGCGAACTTCCATCCGGGCGGAAGCCTGGGTCGTAAATTGGCCAAAGTCGATGAAGTCATGCGTCCCCTGGATCAATGCCGTGTCGCGTCGGCGGGGCAAAACGTCTGCGATGTCCTGCTCCAGGCAACCAAGCCAGGCCGCCGTACCGGCGCGGTGATGTTGATTGGCGATGCTGGCAAGCTGACTGGTATTTTCACCGACAGCGACCTGGCGCGAATTCTGGAATCCGACCGCCACGCGACGTTCGACATTCCCATCGAAGACGCGATGACGCACGGGCCCACGGTGGTTCGGAGCGGCAACCTGCTGTCGGACGCCTTGCACCTTATGGCCTCGCGAAAGCTCAGCGAGCTGCCGGTCCTTGATGATCAGGAAAGGCCGGTAGGTCTGGTCGACATTACCGATGTCGTCGGCTGGCTGCCTGCCGAAGCCGAAGCGGCCGCCACCGACGAAGCATCGGCCGGCGACCGAGAGCAAGACACCCCGCACCACGGCGACTTTCCTCAAACTGTTCCCTTTTCGAACCAACCCCGGCGGTAGTTACGTAGATGAAGTTAGAAGACCGCTGCAAGAGCGTGGAACTGATCCTCTCGGATGTCGATGGTGTCCTCACCGATGGAGGCATTATCTTTGACAACCAGGGGATCGAGACGAAGCGTTTTCACGTTCGTGACGGGATGGGAATCAAGCTGTGGCAACGGGCAGGTTTCAAATTTGGGATTGTCACCGCCAGGACATCGCATGTAGTGCAACTGCGGGCGAATGAGTTGGGCGTGGACATCATTCGGCAGGGGGTTGACGCCAAACTGGTCGCGGCACGACGGATCATCAGTGAATTGGGGCTTACCCCGGAGCGTGTTTGCTATATCGGCGACGACCTCCCGGACTTGGCGTTGATCAAGACCGTTGGTCTCGGGGTCGCCGTAGCGGATGCCTCCCTTGAGGTCCGGAATGCGGCAGCGTATGTGACGAAACTGCCAGGCGGCCAGGGAGCGGTCCGCGAGACGATTGAATGCGTCCTTGCGAACAAGGGATTATGGGACGGCATGATTCGGAAATATGCCAACTGATTCATCAGCCAATTTGGTGCGACCGCCGACCAAGGGACTTTCCCGGGATATCGACTCGCTGTGATTTCACGCCTTACACGTACTGCCCAGACATTCGCGGTTGTACTGCTGGCGTACTTTGCCTACGCGATGATTGCTGCGCCCTTGATCGAGCCGAACATTGAAGTGGTTCAGGCGGAATGGGAACCAAACACCAATCGCAACCTCACCCAGGTCGATCAGACGTTGTTTCCCGTGGGTGCCTGGGAACTCGGCCAGCCCAAGGTCCTGGAAACAAATCAGGGCACGTTGCTGTTCGATGACTACAAGCAACTGGAAAATGGCGACTTGCGGCTGCCTCGCTGCACGTTGATCAGCTACATCGATCCACCGAAGGACGACGATGCGTCGCAATCGAGCAGTCCAGTGGCGGAGGCTGTGCCGAATCGCAGTTCGCCCGAATCCACCAGCAAGGCCAGCCGTCGCCCCGTTGTGATGCGCGCCAGCGAAGGCGCGGTCCTCAGCTTCGATCCGCCACCGGATTTCATGCTTGGCAAGTTCGGCCAGCTCGTCGGCGGCAAGCTGCAGGGTGACGTGACCATCTACAGCCCGGCCACGAACGCCGCCAGCGATGACGGCCTCCGTGTCACGACCAAGAACATTCAGATTGACCGCAAGCGGATCTGGGCACCTTCTGAAGTCGATTTCCGTTTCGGCCAAAATCGGGCTCAAGGCCGCGACCTTTCGATTCACTTGGAGCAGCCGCAAACCATTGCCGGGCGTAAGAAGGCGGCGATGGGGAGAATCCGGTCGCTGGAGTTGGTCCATGTCGATGAAGTCAACCTGCAGATTGAGGGCGACATGTTCGCCATGATGAAGGGGCCTGAGCAGCCCCGTTCGGCGCCCCACCAACCCGCCGCCTCGCTGCCGATCGTTCGTTCGGCCACACCGGTCGAGATCAAATGCCAGGGCCCGTTTCGATTTGATTTTGACGCGCTGATCGCGTCGCTCGAGGAACGGGTCGACGTGATTCGTCATAATCTGGATGGGCCCAGCGACCAGCTAAACTGTGAGCTCCTCGAGATCCACTTTGCCCCCAAGGGGAACGAGGCCGTGGATCCAGGTGTGTCGATTCCGGAAGTTTCCCCCGAGCCGTCGTCAACATCACGCTCGTCCCGCCCCGGGCCCATGGAGCCCAGGAAGATCATTGCGGTCGGGTTTCCCGTCATGATTCGGGCTCCCTCGATGCGGGCCGGAGCGCGTGCCAAACGCATCGAATACGACTTTCTCACGCGTCGCGTCGAGTTGAGTGGCAGTGAGAACGCGACATTGTTTAGCGAACAGTTTTTCGTCGAAGCTCCGCGGTTGGAATATGAACTGCTCGAAGGGGGGCGTTTGGGCCGCCTGCAAGCGGCCGGACCAGGACTCGCGCGCGGCCAGATGGGGAAAGAGAAACGGCCCTTCCAGGCCAATTGGGCCGGCACGGTATCGTTGTTGCCGCAGGGTAAGAACAAAGTGCTTTCGTTAATGGGGCAGGCCAATCTCAGTCTCACCGGAATCGCGACGCTCAAAGCCAACGAACTGCATCTCTACCTGTTAGAGGTGCCGCGTCCCGGAACTGATCAAGTCGACATTCATGCCGATCGCATGCTGGCGAGTGGCCAGATCGAACTCGACTCCAAGCAGCTCATTGCGTTCTTGTCGGAGGCCCAAATCTGGTTTCGCCAACCGACCCTCGACGAAATCGCCGCCGCCACGGTTGAAGGTTCTGATGCCGCCAGGTCCACCGATCTGTTCGGCCGCGCCAGCGGCGCCGACGCCAAGGTGCCCAAGAAAATGCAGCTAACCGCCGGCGTACTCCGCGGCCAGGTCGTGATGACCGAAACGCCCGAGTTAGAATCGCTCGACCTGCAAAACGATGTACACGTCATCGAGTATCAACCGGTCGCCAAATCGGCCCTCGATATCGCGGCGCAACGCGTGGTGCTCGAGAACGGCAACAACCCCAACGCCGAACTGACGCTGACAGGTGCCCCGGCGCGATTCTCGGCGGAAGGGATGACGCTCGACGGGAGCCTTGTGCGAGTTCAATTGGCCAGCAATGTCGCCGAAGTTGTGGGGCCGGGCAGCATGTTCATGTTGCCACAGCAGGTTGCCCTGGGGACTGGCGCGAGCGGCCAGCCCAAGCCGTTGAACGTGCTGTGGAAACAGGGGATGCACTTTGATGGTCAGACGGCGCGCTTCGATGGGAAAGTCGAAACGCACGGCGGCCATCTCACCAAGCAGCAGCAAAACGTTCAGTTTGTGGCCAGCGGCGATTCGCTGGAAGTCGTGCTCAACCGACCCATCAAGTTCACGGATCCGGCACCCGACGGCGTGGATGCCAGTCGGCTGTCATTTCTCGGGTTGGCGCATGTTGAGAGCCGGACCGTCGAGTCGTCCGGCGCGTTGACCGCCCTTGATTCGTTGAGCATTCACGATTTGGTGATCGATCGATCAAACGGACAGGTCGAGGGGAATGGGCCAGGTTATATCATTCACCGTGGCCCCAACCCCGAGAAGAAACAAGGGCCAGCCACCCGTTCGCCGATGCCCGATCTGATCTTCTTGCGTGTTGACTTCGAGAACCAGATGGTGGGGAATATCGACACGCGGGAAGTGCAGTTCCTCAACGGTACACGGACCATTTTCGGGCCGATCGGCACGTGGGAGCAGACGCTCGATTCCCAGCGGCCGGATCTGCTGGCCGCCAACAGCGTCATACTGACAAGCCGACGGCTGGCGGTTGCCGATATGCGCACGACGTCCGGCAGTGAGAATGCCATCGAAGTCGAGGCGACCGGAAACGCTCAGATTCAGGGTCGTCAGTTTGCCGCGGCGGCCGATCGAGTCTTCTATGTTCGGGCGAAGGATCAACTGGTGCTCGAGGGTGCCGGCAGGCCGAAAGCGACGCTGAAATTTCAGCACCAGGAAGGTGGTCCGTGGCAGCCATTGAGCGCCAGAAGGATTCTGTTCTATCCCAAAACACGGCAATTCGCGTTGGATGATTTCGAGCTTGAATTGAATGTCCAGGGCCTCATGACGCGAACACCGGCCGCACCGCGATCAAACGTCACGCCCTCCAGGATTCCGCCGACCGGCACCCAGCCACCGGCTGGGACGCCGCCTGAATTCGCGCCGCCCAACGATCCGCCACCCGGTTACGCGCCGCCCAACGATCCGCCACCCGGTTACGCGCCACCCGGTTATCGACCTCCCAACGCAGGACCGCCCACCAATCCGTCCCCCGCCTATGGTCCGCTCGGAACCCGTTCGGATCCCAACGCGCTCCCCTCGCAGGCCTATCGCAATCAGCCGACACGTTCCGCAGCTTCGCGGTAGTTCGCAGCGCGGTGCGCCGGCCCAGCCGGTGACTATGGAAGGGTGTCTCCGGCCTCGAAAGGCGGTTTCGCAGTCGGCAATCTGTGCCTATAATGCCTCTTTGCTAATATTCATTCCAAGACCCAGTACATCAAGACTCGGTACCTCAAGACTCAGTACCTCTTGGTTGTCTCTCGCTAAAGGAGCGCATCTGTGGCATCCGGCAATTACTTGTTTACCAGCGAATCCGTGAGTATGGGGCACCCGGATAAACTTGCCGATCAGATTTCCGATGGCGTGCTGGATGCGCTGTTGGCTCAAGATCCACTCAGTCGCGTTGCGTGCGAGACGATGGTCACCACTGGCATGGCGATTATTTCCGGAGAGATTACCACCAAGGCCCAGGTCGACTATCAGGCCATCGTCCGCGACGTCATTCGCGAGGTTGGCTATACCGACGATCATATGGGGATTTGTGCCGATACGTGCGGTGTGCTGCTGTCGATCGATCGGCAGAGCCCCGATATCGCCCAGGGGGTCAATGACGACGCAGCCGCCGGTAAGGAAATCGGCGCGGGTGACCAGGGGTTGATGTTCGGGTTTGCCTGCAACGATACCCCTGAATTGATGCCGCTGCCGATTGCCTTGTCGCATCGCATCTTGAATCGGCTGACAGAAGCTCGGCAGAAGAGCGAAGTTGACTGGCTGCGACCTGACAGCAAGAGCCAGGTAACCATCGAATACGATGGCAACACCCCGATCCGAATTGATACGGTCGTCGTCTCGACGCAGCATTCCCCGGAAGTTGAGCACAGCGAGATCGAAAGCTATGTGGTTAACGAAATCGTCTTGCCGCTCCTGCCGGCTGACTTGGTGACCGCAGAAATCAAGTATCACATTAATCCGACCGGCCGCTTCGTCACCGGTGGACCGCACGGCGACTGCGGCCTAACGGGACGCAAGATCATCGTCGATACGTACGGTGGTTGGGGACGGCACGGGGGCGGTGCATTCAGCGGCAAGGATCCAACCAAGGTCGATCGCAGTGCCGCCTACATGGCGCGCCATATCGCCAAGAACATTGTGGCCGCTGAATTGGCCGAGCGATGTGAAGTCCAGCTTGCCTACGCAATCGGAGTCACCGAACCCGTCAGCGTGCACATTGACACGCAAGGAACGGGGCGGCTGGACGATGTCCGGATCTGCGAGATCGTTTGTGATCTGTTCCCCCTGACGCCGGGCGGCATCATCGAATACCTGGATCTGCGCCGACCGATTTACCGATTGACCGCGGCGGGCGGACACTTCGGTCGCTCGGAACCGGATTTCACCTGGGAGAAAACGCATCGCGCGGCGGAACTGCGTGAGGCGGCCGGCACTGCCGCGCTGGCGTAAGCATTTTCGAGCTAGGCCGCGGCGCGAATCAGCATCTCGCCACGTCCGCCTTCGATCATGTCGCCGTTGTAAAGATCAACCTCCATCTCGGCTGCGTCGACCGGTACGGGAAAACCAAGCTCGCGCAGATGGGCGAACGTCAGCTTCAGGATGTCCGGTCGATAGCGACAGGCGTGGCGAAACGTTGGCAGCAACGGTGGCGCCGTGGGGCCAAAGAATCCCAGCGTTCCCCGGTGCATTCCCGCGCCGTGGCGAATCCCGGTCTCCCCAAATGTCAGCACGCTGCCAGCCAGCATGTTGAAGCCGATCAGGTCGCCCGTATCGCCGCCGATGGCCAGCATGCCGCGGCGCATTGTGTGGCCAATTTCGTTGCCAACATCGCCGTTGATCAGAATCGTGCCGCCGGTCATGCCCCGCGCGCTGCCGCGATACGCTGCCCCGATCAAATGTCCGGCGCGACCGTGAACGTGAATCAGGCCGCCGTGCATTTCTCCACCCACCCAATCACCTGCATTGCCTTCGACGAGGATTCGGCCACCGCGCATTTCACTGCCCAGATGCCGTCCCGCATTGCCAATGACGCGAATTTCGCCTGCCGTCATCTTGGCCCCAATCCAGTGGACTCCGGCCAGATCACCTTCCCAATGGACCACTGCGTCACTGGGGTCCCCGGACGCCCGAAAATAGTCGCCGAGGGGTACCTTGCGATTGCCCTGAAAAATGATTGACCGTTCGACTTCGGACAGCGACAGCGAACTCAGGTGCTCGGGCGTCAGACCCTCGACTTCCAACGGAACGGGCGAGGGATTTTTGAAACGAAGGCAGAGTACCATGCGTATCGAGTCCTGTGGTGTGGCAAAGCGTCGAGTATAAACTACGAGCTTACCCATCGGTAGAACAACCGCCGCAGAGCGGCGTTAATCGCCCTCGG
>JAUIHJ010000735.1 GCA_030432015.1 bacterium | reverse complement strand
TACGCATGATGGAGTTTGCGGTTTAGCATCAACATCAACGCAATCGAGTGTTCTGCCACGGCGTACGGAGAATACGCTGGCACACGCACGACGCTGATATCGCGTTCGCGGCACGCTTCAAGGTCGACATTGTTAAAGCCAGCACACCGCAGTGCAATTAATTGGATGCCAAGTGTCGCGAGCGCATCCACGACAGACTCATCGCAGTTGTCATTGACAAAGATGCACGCAACCTTGAAGCCTGTGGCCGCGTGAACTGTGTCTCGGCTCAGAGATGCTTCGATCGCATGGATTGAAAAGCGACCGTTATTGCTCCGTTCAAATGATCGCATGTCGTACGAGCGGGCGTCGAACATGGCGACTTTCAGTCGGCCGTCGTCCGCGTAACCGTTTGCGGAATCTGGCCGCTGCAGTTCGGCCGTCAAACGATCGAATTGCCCTTGACTTAAGCCATTAGCCGCTGAAACTGTTTCGAGAAAGGTTTTCAGACGTTGCTGATCATTCATTCTTGGTTGTCCTTACCACCGTGGCTGTGACGTTGCTTCCAAAACGGCTCGCCACAAATCGCCGGTAACTTCCATCTTTTTGGTCTGTTTCGCGATCACGGGAATGGGTACGTGAATGTACAGATTGTGCTCGAACCCGATCATGGCGCCAGTCTTTCCCGCCATCGCGGCATGCACGGCGTGGCGGGCCATCTGATCGCACAAGTACCGGTCGTAAACATTCGCCGGAACGCTGCGAATGTGGTAACTGGGGTCAATGTACTTGATGGCGACTGGAAAATGCTGCTCGGCGAAGTGTTCGGCAATCCGCTGTCGCAGGAACTGTCCAATATCATCATGCAAGAGATTTCCTGAGTTGTCGCGACGTTGTTCTGCCGTTTGAAAAAGATGCTGCCCAGCACCTTCGGCAACCACAATGACGGCGTGTCCGCGGTCTCGCATACGCCGTTCCAACGAATCAAGCAACCCGCCATCACCGTCGAGTGGAAACGCAACTTCCGGCACCAACGTGAAATCAACTTCCTGGCTGACCACCGAAGCACCCGCCGCGATGAAGCCCGCGTGCCGGCCCATCAGCTTCACCACACTGATTCCGTTGATGGCATCGCGGGCTTCGACATGCGCGCCGCGAATGACTTCTGCTGCCTTTTCCAGTGCCGTCGTGAAGCCGAAGGAAAGCCGCACAAAGGGAACATCATTGTCGATCGTTTTGGGAATGCCCACGACAGCGATTGGCGCCTTGCGGCGCAAAAGCTCTTCCGATAACGCATGGGCGCCACGCTGAGTCCCATCCCCGCCAAGACAGAACAACATATCGATGTTGTGCGACTGTAAGAAGTCGGCCATCACGTCCGGATCCTGAGGTCCCCGCGAACTACCCAGGACGGTCCCGCCTATCTTGTCAATCGGCTCGACGAACTCACGCGTGATTTCAACCGGAGCCAGGCCAGATTGCGGATTCAAACCCAGATAACCGTTGCGGACTCCCAAGACTCGCGCGACACCATAATTCTCGGACGCCTCGTGGTAAACGGAGCGGACAACGTTGTTCAAACCGGGAGACAAGCCCCCACAGGTCACGATTGCCGCCGTCGACTCAGCAGGATCGAAGTAGATCTTTTTTCGCGGCCCAGCTTCCTCGGCGGAAACGGATTCGGTTTCCGCCGCTCCAGACCTGAATCTGATCTTCATCTGGACCCGATCGTCGTCACAACGGAAGTAACTCTCGCTCGGATGAGCGGGCGATGAGAAGTCCAACGGTGAAGAGAAGCGGCACTCACCAAGCGACGCGACACGAAGTTCATCTTGTTTGATCATGAATTCAACCTGCTATCCGATAAGTGACGTTCCGCCTCGCGTCTCTTTCACGATCAGCTGAATAAAGTGAATCTTGCGCAGCACAGGGCGAGACATAACAAATGGGTAAAAGTCGTGCTGCCCCATGCTCCGTGCTAGTTCATTGACCACGGTTGTAAGCTGAACCCAGGAGTTAACGAGGAGTACGACGCGTTTGGCATCCGGATCATCGGGATCATACAAGTCATCGACGGTGAAGGGCTCGACCGCCTGTTCCACGTCTTCGCCGCGAAGGCCGAAGCGGAGTGCAGTATCAAGGCTGTCGACGACATGCAGATAGTGGGCCCAGCTTTCAGCCCAGTCTTCCCATGGATGCACCGAGGCATAAGAAGTGATGTACTGGTCTGCCCAATTCGGTGGAGGGCCTTGGTCGTAATTCCGCCGAAGTGCCGCGGCATAATCTTCTCGCTCGTCGCCGAACAATTCGCGAAATTTCGCTTGCCACGGCGTGTCCGCGACGAGCCGGTCCCAGTAATAGTGGCCGATCTCGTGCCGGACGTGGCCTAGAAGGGTGCGATACGGCTCGCGCATCTCCTGTCTGGTCTTTTCCCGGATCGAGTCGTCCGCTTCTTCTACATTCAGCGTGATATGACCGTTGGCATGTCCCGTGAGGACACGTGGGCCCTTCTCAGGCGAACGCATAAAGTCGAACATCACGCCATGCTCGGGATCCTCGCTCACTTTCGATGCGACCGGCAAGCCAAGGCTCAACAACTGCGTCACGAGGCGGCGTTTGGCGTTCTCAATCTTGCGCCACCAACGGCAATTGTCCTTGTCGCCTAGATCGGGGATCGTGTTGTTGAGCCGGCAGGAGCGGCAGAGTGACTCGTCTTCATCGGCTGGCGTCATCCAGTTGCAACCGGCCGGCGATTCAAAGTTCTCGCAGCGCTTCCAGATCGTCTCAGGCGCGTCATCGTCGTCAACCGTCCAGGTGTCCGGTTGCGGCCCCGGCGTCAAGGCGCGGATCTGTTGCAAATCGGTTACGAAACCCAGCGGGGCGCTGCATCCTAAGCACAAACTATTATAGAAAAACACGGGCCTGCCACAGCGACATCGGAAGGCACTTCGACGCCCGGACGGCTCGCCCGACGTCCACGCCTCGACGAGGCGTTTGGTAATCGATTCGAAGATATTTAGCATTCTGGCGTTCACACTTGATTCCCTTAGGCGATTTCCGAGAGTCCCGCGCCGAACAATTGCTTAAGCAAATCACCGGTCGAGAGAACGCCGCGATATTGATTTTCGTCATCAACGACCACCACCAGTTTGGCTTGGTGATGCTGCATACGCGTGGCCGCCTGTTCCATCGATTCGTCCTCACGCACGGTCACGACCGGACATGCGATTTCCTCCAGGCGGCAGCCATGTTGGCCCGCCTGCGCCTTTTTCAGAATCTCGTCCTGGCGAACGATCCCGACGATTTTGTCCCGTTGTTCTGCATAGACTGGAAACCGGCTATGGGCGATCAGTCGTTCATCCCGACAGACTTCGTCGACAGTCAGATCGTGTGAAAAAGAGCTGACTTCGTCCGCGGGGGTAAAGGATGCCTGCACCGTCGTCACAATGCGAGCCAGGAAGCTCGAAATCACCTTGGCCTCGCGCTCGACCAACACGCCGTCGGCCACACCCAGCTTCGCCGCCCGTTCGACATCTTCCCGCGAGAATGGCAGTTGCTTTCCCGCAATCAACTTCGAGATTTGCCCCATAATCAACACAATGGGGTAGGTGACGACCAACATGACCTGCACGGCGACGCCAATCGCAGGCGCGATTCGAAGCGAGTACGTCGCGCCCAAGGTCTTGGGAATGATCTCGGAAAACACCAGGATCGTAATCGTCATGACCGCGCTGGCGGTCGCCATTCCTGACGTTCCCCAAATCTCGCTCGCGGCGGATCCGACTCCAGCCGCCCAAGCCCCAACACCTAAGTTTTCACCAGCGAGACCATCAAGAGTTTCAACAACCAATCGGACATCCCCCGATCGCCTGTGTTGGGCTTGGCAAGAGAAATGTCCTTAGCTCGCACAGCTCAGCTTCCCGCCCAGCGAGCGGGACTCGTTGAACCCGGTAGGAGTATGGATGCAATCGTGGGTCGTACGAAAGCACAGAGAGAGATAATTGAGGGCTTGGCATCAGCTTGCCAAGTTCTCGTAGGGTCTCCTCTCGATTCACTTCAAGTGATGCTCTTAACTGCTGATGAGCCGCGAT
>JAUIHJ010000020.1 GCA_030432015.1 bacterium | reverse complement strand
AAGGGCGGCTGCGGAGGTGCTTGCCAAAAGGACGGCAAGGACGGATGCTCGCAGAAGGGTGGCAGCAAAGGTCACTCGACCCTGTTCGATCGCCTGTTCGGCTGCCACAGCTGTGGCAAGGGCGGCAAAGGTAAGGGCGATGACAAGGGTGGCGACAAAGCCTACACCAGCGACGCTGGCGGTGAAGTCGAAGCCCCGATGCCTCCCGCACCGGTTGTCGATCCTTCGGCCTTCCTGCAGACCCGTCGTCCGGTCATCCAAGCGACCAGCTATGTTCGCTAGTCCGGCTCTGACTTGAAGACGCTGAATCGAAAACGGCCTGTTGGAGAAATCCTGCAGGCCGTTTTTTTCGTTCGAAGAATCGTCGTTCAACCGATCTGGAACCGGGACAACGACGAAATCACGCACCGAAGGAATCTCGACGCCAACTATTTCGCGGACTGAATCAAGCCGCTGGCAAAGCCCAATACATTGCCACGCTGGCGGCAGAGATGCTTGACCTTGTCAAAGTCGCCAACCTTGTCGGACAGCTCAAGCAGGATCGGGACAACCTGGGCGTCCTGGTTTTGAGGATCGTCGCTGAACGCGATGAGCGCATCGATCGCTTCCTGGGGACGGTTGATGCGATCGAGCAATTGCACATACGTTTCCATCGGTTGCGAACCGTGTTCGTTGGTGTCGAGTTCCTTGGCCTTCTGGCGAAAGTACGCCACGGCCTCGTCCACGTTCTCGCCCAGGAGTGCACCCAGATACAACGCGTTGCTCGGGTAGATGTCGCGAAACGGCTCGTCACCTTGATACTGAAACTGACTGCTCAACCGCAGACCGTAGGCCGTCAGGTCCCGCGCCAGCCGTAACAACTCCGGATCTTCGAGGATGCGGGCAAACCGCACGGTCGACGCCAGATGTGTTGTGTCGATGTGATAGGAATGTTCGCTGAACATCCAATCTCGATCCGCGACCAATTCCGCCAACGTGGTTTCGGGGGCCGCCTGGCCCTCCTGGCGTTCGATGTCCGCCCGCACACTGGCCAATAGTTCGCCATGCAGATGCTTGACCAGCAGTCCGGCGGCAGCCCGTTGATCCGGGATTGCCTGCCGGGCCACCGACGATTCGTACGTGGTAATCGCGTTGCACGTCCCGTAATGCTCCAGCACCATCGCAAAGCCGCGGGCTGGATCGACTCCTTCATGCAGGCAGACTTCGATCAGTTCTTCCACGGTTTCATCGGTCGCTGTGATCTTTTCCAGCGCCTTGGCGACTGCGGCCCGATCGCCAACCGGCCGCATATACATCCATCCTTCGCGGGCGGCACCGTCTTGCAGCAACAACAGGCCCACTTCGCGGCAGGCTTCCAGCAACCCCTCTTCCAGCGCGTTTCGCTGGGCTTCATCAAGCTCGTCGCCAGACTCACTGTAGGTGATCGGGAGCCCAATGTGATGACGGACCTTCATCTTGAGCGCTTCGAATAGCTCGTGGTATTGTCGCTTTTCCCGTAATTGTGTCACCAACTGGTCCAACACACCGGCCACACCGGTCTCGGCGAATTGTTGTTCGAGTTGGTCGAATTCCGTCTGCGTCGTGGACATGGCGAGGTTCCGGGGGCGGGGTTAAGCTCGGACAACGGGTTGGTCGGCGATTTGCTTTGTACGGAAATCGGGCGAGGGGCGAGCGGTCCCGTTCGTCGTTCGCGCGGCGAAGCAAGGGGACCTCGGCCAGGTGCCGTAGGCCAGCCAGCGGGCACGACGCGCGCCATTCTGACGCGTACAAGGCGAGTCGGGCGTTGCCGCCATGTTACCAGCTGAATCTGGCGGCGCGTAGAATGGGAACGCGGGACCGGCGAATCGCGGCCCCGTCGGAAACCACGGCCCAACTGGGGAGTCACCAGCCCACATCCGGCCAAACCCGCCGGCTGCCCTTGTTCCGCGAATCCGGGTGATCCAGTAGCATTAGCTGGATGAATACACCACCGGAATCATTTAACGGACTCGCGGTTGCCGCCTTCGAAAGTCGGCGGGCCGACGATATGGCCCGCTTGATTACCAAGTACGGCGGGAATCCTCACGTTAGCCCGTCAATGCGCGAAATTCCGCTTGAAAAAAACACCAAGGCAATCGATTTCGCGCACCGGTTAATCACCGGCGAGATTGGCATGGCCGTCTTTCTGACCGGCGTGGGGTTCCAGCAGTTGCTGGAGATTGTCGAGCGGCAGTTGGACCGAGATCGCTATCTCAACGCGCTCGCCGATATCACGACCATCGCTCGAGGTCCCAAGCCGGCCGCCGCGATGAAGGCTGCCGGATTGACGCCCACGCATCGCGTGCCCGAACCGAATACGTGGCGCGATCTGCTGACCACCATCGATCAAGGAATTCCGGTCGCCAATCAGGTGATTGCGTTGCAGGAGTATGGCAAAACGAACCCCAGCCTGGTGGCCGGATTGGAGGCTCGCGGCGCCGAAGTTGTCAGCGTGCCTGTTTACAAATGGGGGCTCCCGGAATCCCGCGGTCCCTTGGAGGAGAATGTCCGCGCGATTGCCGCAGGCGAGCGATCGGTGTTGTTGTTCACGTCGGCCCAGCAGGCTGTCAATGTATTGGCGACCGCCGCGGACCTGGGGGTCAGCAGCGAACTCCAGCAGCAGTTCAGCAACCTCGTCGTGGCATCGGTCGGCCCGACAACCAGCGAAACCCTGCGAGAACTTGACATCCCGGTCGACATCGAACCCGATCATCCCAAGATGGGACCCCTGGTCGCCGCGGCCGCCGCGGAAAGCCAAGCGATCTTGGCGCGAAAACGTCGCGTGGCGGCCTTGCTCTCCAGCCCCGCAGCGGACCCCCAAGACAAACAGGCGCCGTGGTACAACAGTCCGTTCATGAAGGCGTGCCGCGGTGAGCCGAGCGACGTGACGCCCGTCTGGCTGATGCGTCAGGCCGGACGGTACATGGCTGAGTACCGCGAGGTTCGCGCCAAGACGACCTTTCTGGAACTTTGCAAGAATCCGCAACTCTGCAGCGAGATCATGGTGACCGCCGTCAATCGGCTCGGTGTCGACGCCGCCATCATTTTCTCAGACCTGCTCCCCATCCTGGAGCCGATGGGTCTGGATTTGGAATTCGCCCAGGGAGAGGGCCCGGTAATTCACAATCCAATCCGTGAGGCTGCGGACGTGGATCGCGTGCTGGAATTAGAGGACGTTGGCGCGTTGGATTTTGTCGTCGAAACCGTCCGCCAAACGCGGCTCGACCTTCCGGCGGACATGCCGCTGATCGGCTTTGCGGGTGCACCCTTTACATTGGCCAGCTACACGATCGAAGGGGGCGCGAGTCGCAACTATCTGCACACCAAGACGCTGATGTATCGCGACGGCGGCGCTTGGCGGGCCCTGATGCAGCGCTTTGTCCGCGCCGTGACACGCTACCTCAACGCCCAGATTGCCGCCGGCGCACAATGCGTGCAACTGTTTGATTCGTGGGTCGGATGTTTGGGACCGGACGACTACCGCCGATACGTCCTCCCGTACATCACTGAAATTGTGGCCGGGATCACGCCCGGCGTCCCGGTGATTAACTTCGGTACCGGCAATCCAGCCCTCTTGCCCCTGTTGGCCGAAGCGGGCAGCCGTGTCGTTGGGATCGACTGGCGCGTACGGCTCGACGAAGCCTGGGCCACCGTTGGGCACGACCGGTCCGTTCAAGGCAATCTGGATCCTCTGGTCCTCTTGGCCGGTCGAGACGTCATTCGGCAACGCGCCAAGGAAGTCTTGGACCAGGCCGCTGGCCGGCCTGGTCACATCTTCAACCTCGGGCACGGGGTCTTGCAGCAAACTCCGGTCGATAACGCGATCGCGCTGGTCGACGCCGTCCACGAGCTTAGTTCGCGGTGAGCCGCCGTCGGCGTGGCTACGAGCTGCCGTCGGCGTGGCTACACCGACTCGCGAATGTGGACCCAGGTATGAACGTGGGGTTTCCCGCGGAAATACCAGACCATCGCAGGACCCTCCACCTGCCAGACGTCCCAGACTTCATCGTTGCCGATGTTCTCGTCCTTGTAATATGAAAAATGCAGATTATCCAAGCCGTTCTTGGTAATCAACTTCATGGACTCCTGGCGATCTTCCTCGCGAAACGGAGCAAGCAGGTCGGCCAGGACCTGTTCGGCCAGGCCTTTTTGGTCGGCCGACAGTTCACTGACCGGGATTCCATCCAGGTCGCCGGCGTTGCCACGCAGCTTGACGGTCTCGTTGCCGTGTTCTCCTCGGGACCTGCCGAGCAACGCCAGCTTGCGTTGCTTGCCGTCGAGCGCCTGAAATAATTCATTGGCGCGTTGCGCTTGGTACCAATAGACGTTGCCCTTGTGATCGGCCGACTCGTTGAAATCCTCGGCTGCGTGGCCGTAGAAGATTGGCCCGCCAAAGGCCGCCCCGGCAACCGAATCGCCATCGCACCGCCGCGTTACATGGCGTCCGGTCAGTACGAATTCAAACTTGCCGCTGCCCGGTTCCCCAAACAACGCGATCGAGCTTTTTTCGAAGCCGCCGTCGTGGTCGACCTGCGCGACGACCTTATCGGCCCATTCGGGACTATGCAGGCCCTTGAAGATCTGACGGATCAAGTCCTGTTGGTCCTTGTCGAAGTCACGATCGAGACGTGTCTTAGTGATTTGCCAGTTGTTGTTGATCGCCGAACGAAGGGCGTGATCGAACGGAAAGGCGATCTTCTTCTTTTGTTCCTCCGTCAACGTGCCATGGAGCTGCTGGACGAGTGTTTCCGATTTAGGCTCCTGGCCATCTTGGGCGACGGCGTGACCGTGGGTCAACAGTCCGGTCGTCGCAGCGGCCAAGCCAGCAGCAGTGGTCGACTTGATAAAGTCGCGGCGCGTGCTCTGTGCGGCACCAGATGCTGAGTGGTTATTGTATTGAGCGGTCATGCAAAGTGCCTCCGTGAAATGGGTGAATGTCGTGGGGCGCGACCAGCGAAGTGGTTCGCATTGATGCAAGCAGCGCGCCGCGGATCTGGCGACGCAGGCCACCGGCAGACCAACCCGTCGGCGCTACGCTGAAGTAGAGACTAGCGGCGCTGCCGATGCAACCTGATTTCATCGGAGGTCGTATGTGCCCGCGTGTTCGGGCTCGATAATGCCGGGCGAGCTTCACGGGGCCGGACACGGCTGCCGCACATTCCGTTGCGCAGCAAGGTGGCGCAGTGCAGTTAGAGCTGTTTCAAGTACTCCAGCACGGCTTGCTTTTCCGCTGCGGTTAACGCATCCGGAAACAGATGGCCACCGCCACTCTTGCCAAACATGCGTGTGTCGAAATGGGCGCGGCGCGTCCAGACGTCGAGTCCACGGGGCACGTTGGTCAGCGTTTCAACGTCGAGTCCGACTCGGCGCTGGTCGTAGCCATCGTCTGTGGTCCGCGTCCAGACAACGGGCCGTTCGTCCGGGTGCAGCACGTGCCAGAGCGTCGGCACACTGCCATTGTGAAAGTAAGGGGCGGACGCCCAGATGCCGTCCAGAGGGGGTGCCACGTAGCCGGGCGGATCGACCACCACCGGATCCGCTCCGTACCGGGAGAACCAATTCCGCTGATAGTCGCGGTGATGGCGTCGCGTGAGGGCGTCGTAGCGTGCGCGGTCGGTCCCCACTTCCGCTAAGGGGATGTTGCGTTCCGGGTAGGTTGGTCGGTCGCCGTACGTTCCATGACATTCAGCACAGACGCGATGAAAGACCTGTTCTCCTTGCCGAGCCAATTCAGTGTTGACGTCAAACGGGTAGGGGGGCGGTTCGAGCGATTCGAGATAGGCATAAATGTCGCGAAAGTCATTTTCCCAGGCGTTGAATTTCTCGGGGCCATTGGTCCGATCCAACGCGAATTGCATCAACGGGCGATGGCCTTTCGTCGCGAAGCCCTCCAGGTAAAGTCTCTGTTTCTTCGAGAAATGCCACCAGGGTGGCGCGTCCATATCGTGATGGACCAACCGCGTCTGATTGCTCGCCGGAACCACATTCAAGTCCGCGTCACGGTAGGCGGCCAGAGCAACGCCAAAAATCACGGCATTCGTGGTGCCGTGGGTCGTCCCGAGCGGCATCACCAGCGCACCATAATCGATCGTTGCCAATGGTTCTTGCAATCGCAGCTTGGTAAGCCGAGCCTCTTGAATGAGCGTCTGCAATGCGTAATGTGCGTTGGGAAGGCCAGGAATTGTTTTCCCCGCGATGTGACCACCGTGGCAGGTAAAGCAGTTGGGCGTCCAGTTTCCTGCTTCGTCGACAACAAACTGCAGCGGCAGCCCGGAATCGTCGCCGGGGCGCGTGGTCAGCCCATAGCGGCGGAACGCCATGCCGCGACGTTGCTCGGCTGTCGCGTTTTCCGCTTCAACGCGTAAGGGAGCGGGCCACGCTTTCCAGAGATTGTCGAACACCTCCTGACTGAAGTATGCCGGCACGTACGGCGTTTCCAGCAAGTGCCGATAACCTCGCTCGGCGGCGGTCTCTTCCGCCGGCAACCCGGTTGCGGAGGCGCAGTAACAGACAAGTGCGATAAGCAAGGATCGGCTCAGGCGATTCATACAACAGTTCATAGGGGATTCATCCGGCGTGTGCCTGCCGCCGTGTTGCAACATTAAAACCAGTACTGCCAGCTTGGATCGGTGGCGAACGGGGCGTCCGCCATCACGGTTCTGCTTTAACCGCAGTCTAGGCGCGACGTTCACAGGCGGCAAGGAGAACGACGGTCAGTTCGTTTCCGGCTGATTGATGAAGTCGATCAATTGCCGTAGCCGACCGTGATTGCGTCGATTGAACTTCAGCACGAGTCGCGGATTGTGTGCCAGATGCACTTCGTCCTGCTCGGCCTCCAGCGGCGCCGACTGTTCGATTTCGCCGCCGGTCAAAATATCCGAGAACTGCGAATTCGCTGTCCTCAGTCGGTCGGCGGAAAGGGGGCGGTGGATCCGCAACACCAGCTTGCCCTTGACGTACCGCATACTGTGATAATTGGAATAGAAATGGGTGATCTCCTGGACCGCGGCTTCGTGCGAATCGGTGATCTTGTAGAGATGAAGGTCCTCGGCGGAGATCATCCCATCCTGCAAGAGTTGCTCGACAATGAACTGCTGGAATGTCTGCCAGAACGTTCCGTCCTTCGCATCCAACAGGACCACGGGGATGACGTTTTGCTTACCGGTCTGCATCAAGGTGAGCACTTCCAAGGCTTCGTCCAGCGTGCCGAAACCACCCGGCAAACAGGCGACGGCGTCACATTCCTTGACGAACATCAGCTTGCGCGTGAAGAAATACTTCATGTGCACCAGCTTCTCATCGCCGGCAATGATCGGGTTCGATTCCTGTTCGAACGGCAGCATGATATTCAGGCCCATCGCATGTTCGCGTCCAGACCCGCGATGACCCGCTTCCATGATGCCGCTGGCCGCGCCCGTGATGACCAGCCAGTCCTCGTCCGCCATCGCTCGCCCCAGCTCCACGGCCTGCTGGTAGCTGGGAGCAGTTTCCGCGGTTCGCGCCGATCCAAAGATCGTCACTTTGCGGCGGCGGCGATACGGCGAGAAAACTTTGAAGGCATAACGCAGCTCTCGCAATGTTCGGCTGAGGATCTTCAAGTCGCCGCGAGTGGTTCCATCGTGCCCCAGCTTATCGGCGTAGTCCTTGATCATCTGAATCAGATCTTGCGTCTGCCGGCGTTTGGCCTGCGCCGCTTGCGCTGCCTGCGCGTCCGCGGATGAGCTGCCAGACACGGTGCGTGCGCCTGCCGCGGAGTCATGCATGTCGCCGAGCAGTCGCACGCCACAACCATTTTCCGCCGCATAATGGCAAACACCCTGGTCAATGGTGACGCCGGTTGCGATGTCATTGGCCAGCAGCAGTGCGCCGTCCATGTCAACGTAGTCCAGCAGTGGCAACAACTGCGCGATCGCGGAAATCCCCACCGTCGATTCTGTCATGCAGCCGACCATGACGCGCATGTTCAATTCGCGCGCCCTGGAAATCATTTCTCGGGCGGGTGTCAGGCCGCCGCATTTGACCAGTTTAATGTTGATCCCATGAAAGTGGTCGGCGCAGCGGTCGACATCGGCCGGCACGATGCAGCTTTCATCGGCGATGATCGGCAAGGCAGAGTTCGCATAGACCTGCCGCATGTCTTCCCAGCGGTCGGCTGCCAGCGGCTGCTCGATGAACTCGACGTTCATTTCCTTGAGCGCATATGAGTTCCGAATGGTTTCCTCGACATCCCAGCCGCAGTTCGCGTCCACGCGAAAGGCCGCCTTGGTGTGCTCGCGAAGTGCCCGGACGATGTCAAGGTCGTGCTCGGTACCCAGCTTGATCTTGTACACGGGCCAATTTGGGAACTCCGCCATCTTGGCGACCATCACGTCGATCTCGTCGATGCCGATGGTGTAGTTCGTGACCGGCATGTTCTTGGCTTCGAGGCCCCACAGCGTGTACACCGGCTTTCCGAGCAACTTGCCCCAGAGGTCATGCGCGGCCTGATCGAGCGCGCATTGCGCAAACGGATTATCGGCCAGCAGCGGGTGCATCGTTCGCCAGAAGGTGGCGGGGTCGTCCAGTGGGGCGGCTTCAATCTGGCTGCGGACTGCTTCCAAGGCGGCCGCCATGTTCTCGTAAGTGAAACCGTAATAGTGGTTCGTGGTGGCTTCACCGAATCCCGAATGTCCCTCCGCTTGGAGTTCAACAATCATGGTCCGCTGTGTGGAAATGGCTTCGCGCGAAATGCGAAACACATGCCGCAGCGGCAAGTCAAATTGATGCAGAGTCAGTTTCATGTTCGCCATCCATTGCTATCGCGATACGCCAGTACCGCCTCGATTAAATCCTGCGGTCCGTCCCGCACGACGTCGCAGACGGGCAGGCCGAATTCCTCTCGCAAGCGGATCCGTGCTGCCGCTGCTTCTTCGGGGGACACCTTGCGGCTGTTGACCGCGATCCCGATCACGGGACACGGTTGGAAGATGCTGGCCATGGTTTCGTTCAGCTCCCGAATTCGGGCCAGCGGCGGAATCCGGAGATGATCGAGACCGGTGATCGTCTCTCGGCCCAATTCACAAACCAGAATCAACGCCTGCGGGTTGGCACCGTGGATCAGGCCGAGCGTCACAGCGGAATACGACGGGTGGACCAGACTGCCTTGTCCTTCGATCATCAGAATGTCGTGATGCTGGTGTTTGAGGATCATTTTCTCCACCGCGCCGCTGACGAAGTCGGCAATGACGCGGTCGATGGGGCAGCCATCACCGGAAACCATAATCCCCGTTTGCCCGGTCGCGATGAAGTGGGCGTCATGGCCAGCCGCGCACAACCCTTTGGTCAATTCGATCGACGTCAGCATTTTTCCCACGCTGCAATCGTGCCCCACCGTCAACACGCGGAGGCAATCCCCCCGCAGGCCAAGCCGACGTGCGATGTCACGTTCGTGATTCTGGCGGACATCGGTCAGCGTGACGCCGTGGGCGGTGGCTGCGGCCGTGAATTCCTCGTCATCATTGAGGAAGTCATGCAGTCCCGCGGTGACGTCCATCCCGCGAGAAATCGCCTCCAGGATGACCGTCCGCCAACTGGGCGGGATGCTTCCGCCCGGAGGCGCAATTCCCAGCAGGAGCAGATCGGCGGGGGGCGCTTCGTCCAACGAGGCCACAATGGGAATGGCGCCGCCGACCCCCAGTTGCGACTGGGTCGTCTCGCCGGCGACGGTGCTGTCCAGCAAGGCGACAACGTCGTCGTTCCCGTAACGGATCACACTGCTGGCCGTCTTGGCCGTGTGCGGATTAGTAAAGCCTTCGGTCAAAATGATCGTTTTGCGTTTCATGGTTGCCGCTAGCGGAGGTTTTCTTCAGTGTACAGCGACAGCTCGATCATCCGTTCCAACAATTGCTCGGGGCTGTAGCCTGGGAAATTATGAATGACAAGTTCTTTGGAGAACAGTCGACAGACGTATCGTAGCTTGAGGGCCTTCTGTCGCGTCGCGTACACGAAGTCGCGATGCCCGGTATTGATGACGATCAAATTCTGTTCGGTATCATAGCGCGACCGCCACAATTCACCGGGTGCATTTTCAAACGTGTAGTCAGGTAGCCCGCGCTGGTCATTCGCCTTGGGCCGATCTGGCAGCAACGAATCGGTCACCGTGATCACCGCCTCGGCCGTGCACTCGGCCTCGCCCTGGGTGACCACGACCGTCAGTTGAACGAGCTCGGGATCTCCCGTCGCCGTGTAGGTCACACATTCGCGATCGTAATGGTCCAGCGTCCCGCCACCACTGATGATGTTCCAGTCGAAGGTGAGATCGTCTTCCACGACACGCCGCCCACGGTCACGGGCCACGGCCCGCAGATTTCGCTCCTGGCGAACTGAAACGACCGACGTCGTCGGTGTAATTCGGACGCTATGCAACGGCCCGGCGTGCTCAAAAAATGCTTTCTGTTGAGGGGCCTCCTCGACTTCCGGGGCGGCCGCGTCCTGTGCCGCAGCGGTCAACGCGGTGCCAGGGCGGCCAGGGCGTTTCGGGCTGCGACCGTTGACACCGTACACTTCGAACCAGTCGTATTCCTCTTCCGGCAGCGCCAGGAGTGCCTCGCGAAACGCCCGCTGGATGGACTTGAGCGTGTCGCGGTTGACTTCCTCTTCCTTGGCCTGTTCGAGTTCCGCGATCATCTCCTGGAGGGTGGCGGTCAGGGGCGTGAGTGCCTCCCGAAAAATGGCAAAGGCGTCATCTTGAATCACGCCTAAGCGCGTGCCTGGCGTGACGTTCAGGAACGGTGCGTCGATGACGCCCTGAAGAAAGCCCGACGTCCAAGGCGGATGTTGGAATTCATCCAACGCGGCGATGTTTTCCAAGACCCGCGTTCCCGCACGATACAGGCCCACGTGATGGGTTGGCTGCGGGTCGTTCAAGTAGAGTTCGATGTAGATGTCGCCGAGCGTTGTTGCCGGGGACTTAAGCTTGTCCAGGTGACGGCCGGAGAACGCCTGCGGCTGCACCAGGTACTCGGCGCGCGCCTGCCGGTCGAGGATTCGGATTTCGACGCCGGAATTACGGATCCGGTCTCGCAGTTCCGAGGCCAGGTACCACTGGAGTTTTTCGCCCGTGAAGTGCCGAATCCCAGGCAGCAGCGGGCTGACCGTCAACTGCGTTCCTTGCTCGGCAATCAGCCGCCGGCGCCGCGTTACGGTGTAGTTCGGATCCCCTTTGCTCATCCGCATCTCATACGACTTTTCGTCCTGACCCGTGGAGATCAAACTAAGCTGCTCGCCGACGGTCCAGAAGCTCAACAGCCCGATCCCGAATTCCCCCTGCAATCCCTTTTCGCCCTGCGACTTCATTTGCCGCTTGATCGAATCGCAGATGTGTGTGGCGACATATTTGAAATCCGGAATCCCGCGATCATCGGCCGGCAACCCGTCGCCGTCGTCAATGATCCGCAGATACGACTGGCCTTTCTCGCGTCCACGAATGATCGTGATGTGCTGGGCATGCGCATCGATGCTGTTTTCCACGAATTCCGCGACCGCCTTGAGCGGATTGGACTGCGAGAGGGCGATGATACTGATCGCGTTCCAGTGATCGCCGATTCGCAGTTTTCCGGAGGTGGCGCTGTCAGGTGTGTCCTGCTTGGACTTGGAATTAGGCTTGCGCGAGGTCTTTGACATTTTGAATTCCACGTTTGCGAATCGCCGGACGCGAAGGGGGAAACCACTCATTGTAGCGCGAAATCCGGCCGATTCGCGACCGGGCGCGGGCCAAATTTTGATGGAAGTTGCCAATCCACGAGGCAGTCGGAGGGAGCGTACGCGTTATTGGCGATGGACCGGTCGTGCCGGCCGCGAGGCGTAGAAAAACGGTACTCGTTCGCAGGGCAGGGGCCAGTGCATTTTGCGGAAGGGACATTTCTGGTAGTGACCGGAGGCGTGTACCGACGATCCCCCCGGGCTCGCTGGCGATCCAAAAAAACGGCACGCCTGTGAAGACGTGCCGTTGAGGTTGTCGATTTTGACGAGCATCGGTGCCAGGTTCAGGTCGTGCCACGATCCGCAGTGCTCTCCTGACTGGGGACGGCAGTTGCTTCGCCATTGTTGGCGGCCACTGGAGGCGGGTCGCCGGCAAAGCGAATCAGGGCTTCGGGCAGTTCAATACCGCCGATGTCCTTCATGACCTGCATCATCGGGGGCATCGTCCGCGCCAGACCGCTGAGAAAGTCGGCCGTGCCGCTGCGGCCGCCCTCCTTGCTGCCGTTTTCCCAGACGACGACCTTGTCGAACTTGATGTTGGAGATCGCCCGTGAGGACGCTTCGGCCAGATTGTCAAGGTGCTCCAACATGAGCATCTGGAACGCTTCCTGCGACCCGCCGCAGGCCTGCACGATCCGCTCGAGTCCTTCACCCTTCTTGGCCAGAATCTCATAGCTACCTCGAGCTTCCGCGTCCAGCTTGGCGAAGATCGCGTCCGCTTCGGCGATGGCCGCGATCCGAACCTGCTCGGCGGCCGCTTCTGCGTCGACGATCATCTTGGCTTTTTCCGCCTTGGCAGGTGCTTCCAGCCTGGCACGCTGTTCGGCTTCCACCTTGCTTGCTTCGGCGATGGCCGCTTTGGCCAGCGCCAGGTTCTGGACTTCCAACACGGCGGCTTCCGCTTCCCGTTTGCGGCTCTCGCCCTGTTGGTAGGCATCGGCCCGCTTGACCGCGAGTTCGGCCTGCGACGCCGCGATCTGGGCTTGAGCGATGTTCTCGCCATCGATCGCTTCGGCATCCGCGCCGGCAACACGCACACGCATGCCACGTTCGGCGTCCTTGACGTTCGCCTCACGCTCAAAGGCGGCCTCTTTCTCGCCGACGATCTGTTCTTTTTCCAGAGTTGCCAATCGCACGGCCTGGTCGCGTTCGGCTTCTCGTGTACCGATCGACTGGTCGCGTTGTGCATTCGCGACTTGAATCGCCTTGTCTCGTTCGGCACCTGCCACCCGGATTTCACCCATCTTAACGTTGTCGGCGACGTCACCGCGCGCTTTTTCGATCGCTTCGGACGCGGCTTTCTTACCGATCGCGTCGATGTAGCCGGACTCGTCGGTGATGTCGGTGATGTTCACGTTGATCAACTGCAGACCGATCTTGGCCAATTCCGGCTCGAGTTGGTGTTGGACCTGTTGCAGGAACTTGTCGCGATCGCGGTTGATCTCTTCGATCCCCATGCCCGCGATGACTTGACGCAAGATGCCGAAGATGATCTCTTCGGCCTGTTTGCGAATCTCGCCAGCCGACAAGCCCAACAGGCGGATCGACGCTTGCTGCATCACGGCGGCTTCGGTACTGATGGCAACCGTAAATACGCTGGGTACATTGACGCGAATGTTTTCGATCGACAGGGCTCCCCGCAAGGGAATCTCAATCTGGATCGGTTCGAGGCTCAGGTAGGCATAATCCTGCACCAACGGCACGATAAAGGCCGCACCGCCATGCACGGTGCGCGAGGCCTTCCCCCGACCGGTCCGCCCATAAATCACCAGCAAACGATTACTGGGACAACGCTTGTATTGCTTCATCAGCAGGACCAGGAACCCAAAAAAGCTCATCGCGACGAAGACCACGATCGCGATGATCCAGAACGAAGTACTGCCGATCTCAGGTATTTGCGCCAGCAAACTCGAAGCCAACATGATCATTCTCCAGTGGTTGCATTATCTTCACGACGACCGAGGCGCATCGCGCCCCAGCGCGTTGCTGTGGATGGCATGAAGTGATGTGAAGCGAAAGCGGAATCGTGTCGCCTGCTGCCGAGATTCAGGCAGTCAGTTCGGCCGACTCCTCCAGCGGTTCGACTTTCAAGGTCGAGCCATCGATCACATCAACTACGACAACCTTAGCACCTGTGATAAGTTTGTCTGCCGCGGATGTGGTGGCCGCGAATTCCGCCAAGCGGTCTTGGACCTTGAGTTGGACTTTCCCAGCGCCCTGGTTGGCACCAGGGATGGGAATATAGACGGTAGCGGTTGTTCCGATTGCATTAGCTGCATTCAATGTGCCGCTCTGGCCCAATTGAAACAGTGTTCGCATCAGCCAATGGACGATCACGAGTGCCGAACCGCCACAGACGACGGCAATCAATAATTGCATCGCCAAGTTGAGACCGCCCGTGCGGGCAGCCATTCCGGTCAGGCCGAAAAACGTCGCGGCGGCGACGAGGGTCTTAAACGAGAGGATGCCGAACATGAACGTCGAACCGTGATGTTCCCCGGATTCCAGGTCGCCAATATCTCCCATGTCGGCAGAATCGGGCACGTCATCAGCAATGTCGAACGAATCCCCGCCCAAGCCGATCAGCGTCATGACGAATTGACAAATCAGGATCGTCCCACCGACAACGGCACAGATAATAAATACAGTTGACATCGTTCGACCCTCACAGAAAGTACCAGCGTTATTTTCAACGGGTAATTCGACGAGAAAGGCCATTTCTTGACCCGAATCCGTGCTGGGCATCATGGGGCATCGCCAGTTGCCTGTCAAACCTCGGCCGTCCCAAGGGGACGGGCCATTCCCCATGGCATTCCCCAGTGCTGCGGAGACAGTCGCGCTGCGGCATGAGGTCCCGGTCCAATCATTGCTGGCTCGCATTCCAGGCCGCGGCGAAAGCACATGTTGGATTGGGGATTTGCGGATCGTGCAGCCTTGACTTCCGCAAGCGTGGCTGGGGCCACCGTTGACCGTTTCAGAGAGGAAGCCGAGCATCGGAAGCAAAGCAAGTCGCCGGTTTTCAGCTGCGGCCGATCTCAACGTTCACCCAGTGCGACCTGCATTGACCGCACGATTCCAACCCGCGATCACCTCCACAGGCAACGTCTGGCCGGTTGAGAGATCCTGGTAGGTTGCGACCAATGAAGTCGCTGACTAAACTCCCGAAGCACAAGATGCCCCAAGTGGGAACCTGCCCGCCGCAATTTCAACAGACGACACCGGCGCTTCACGCCTAGCAAAACGCAGCAACATGGATAGCACTTCGATCAGCCTGTTGGAACGTCTTCGTTCCGGCGGGCAACCGGTCGCCTGGGAGCGGTTTTCGGAGATCTATTCGCCGCTGATGTACCGCTGGTCCCGCCAGCAGGGATTGCCAGAGCAGGATGCGGCCGACCTGGTCCAGGACGTATTTCGAGTCTTGATCGTCAAGATGCCCAGCTTCGTCTACGATCGCGAAAAGAGCTTTCGAAGTTGGTTGCGAAGAATCATGGTCAACAAGATCTTCGAGCATTATCGGGGTCGCAAACTGCCTGTCTCCTGCAATGGCTCCGCACTGGAAACACTAGCTGAAGACGACCCGCTGGACTTGTTTTCCGAAACGGAATTTCGTCGCGAAGTCATGTGTCGTGCCTTGCAAGTGATGAAGGCCGATTTCTCAGAAACAACGCGTTTGTGCTTTTGGAAAATGGTCTTCGAGCAACACTCGGCGGCCGACGTTGCCACCGAGTTAGGCATCACCGTCGGTGCCGTGTACGCTGCCAAGTCCCGAGTGACCGCGCGGCTGCGGAGTGAATTGGCTTATTTGTTGGAATGAGTGCGCTTCCAGGTTTAGATTGACGGTCATGACAAACGTTGATTTTCGTGATTGCCCAACGCTGGACCAATGGCGCGAACTGTTGAGGGGCACGTTGGCCGACGCGCAGGAAATGGAGCGAATGGTCGGTCACCTTGAATGCTGCAGTCGTTGCGCCGAGCAAGTTAACGGCGAGCCGCCGCATGAACCACATCGCCAGGAAAGTCTCGCGACGGATCTGCCCAACATGACCACGCCGGCTGAGCAGCAATTGGTTGCCCGCATCCAGCGTCTCGATTCGCTGCAGCCCGTGCCGCAGCCTGAGCGGACCGGCATGTCGCAGGAACCTGATTTGCTACAAGCCGGTGATGCCCTGGGGCGTTTTCGCATCGAAAAACTGCTGGGTGCTGGCGGGATGGGTACGGTCTACCTGGCACACGATCCGCAGTTAGGGCGGCACGTGGCGCTAAAGATCCCCAAGTTCGCCCCGTCTCACGATGCCGCTGTCGTCCAGCGTTTCTATCGCGAGTCTCGAGCCATGGCCGCTCTGCGGCACCCGAATCTCTGCCCCATCTACGACGTTGGTCATGCCGACGGGCGGCACTACCTGGTGATGGCCTTCATCGACGGACAGACGTTGGCGGAATTCGTCGCCGATGGCCAGCCTCTGCCCGCACAACACGTTGTCCGGCTGATGTGCACGCTGGCCCGTGCGGTTCATACGGCGCATCAAGCCGGCTTGGTGCATCGTGATTTGAAACCCGAAAATATTATGCTGGAAAACGACGGCCGGGTCGTCGTCATGGACTTTGGACTGGCCCGAAATTCGAATCCAAGCGAAGCCAGTCTGACTCAATCTGGCATGTTGGTCGGGACGCCAACGTACATGTCACCGGAACAAGTCGACGGCGACGCGGCCGACATCTCTCCCGCTTGTGATGTGTATAGCTTGGGCGTGATCATGTATCGGATGCTATGCGGCCGGCCCCCATTCACCGGTTCCGTGGCGGCAGTCCTGGGGCAAATCATGTCGCAAGAACCGCCGGAACCCTCGGCCCTCCAGGGCAACGTTGATCCGCATTTGGAGCGAATTTGTCTACGGGCGATGGCGAAACGTCCAGAGGACCGCTTTGAATCGGCGCGGGCACTGGCCGGCGCATTAGAAGCTTGGCCGACCGCCACATCGCCTACCGCCCCGGCAACCACCGGGCGTTGGATCACCCTGGTTGCCATTGCTGGAGCCTGCTTGCTGCTGCTGCTGGCATTGTCGTGGATGAATTGGATTCGACCGGTCGTACGTCAGCCGGATCCATTCCCAACGCCCGCGGCGCCGATCCACGATGTGTCGTCGGCGGATCGACCCGCAGAGCGGCCCGAAGATCGGCAAACGGATCGGCCCGCAGCGACCGTTCAGAAACCGACATCTCCGCCACTTTCCGCGGTCGCTCCGTTTGACGCGGCCACCGCAGCGGCCCACCGTTCCAACTGGGCCGCCTTTCTCGAACGACCTGCGGAGATTTCCAGTTCGCTGGGGATGCGATTGCTGTTGATTCCTCCGGGGAAGTTCATGATGGGTAGCCCGCAGAATGAGCTGAAACGCGAAACGCACGAAGTGTTGCACGAAGTTACGTTGACCACCGCCTTCTACATGAGCCGCTGTGAAGTTACCCACCAGCAGTACGCAGACATCATGGGAGCAAGTCCGGGCACTTATAGTAGTTGGGGCGGTGATCTTCCGGTGGAGAACGTCACTTGGTTCGAGGCCACCGAATTTTGTCGACGGCTGACCCAGTTGGACAGACGGACAGGCAACTTGGATCGTGATTTTGCCTATGCGCTGCCGAGCGAAGCCCAGTGGGAATACGCCTGTCGTGCTGGAACTGAGGGCCGCTTTAGCTTCGACGCAGAGGACTTTGCAGATTTCGTCAATTGTGTTTCTGCCGGCAGTCGCCCGACCAAGCCGGTCGGTGGCAGGCAACCCAACCCCTGGGATCTGCACGACATGCACGGCAACGTCTGGGAGTGGTGTGCGGACTGGTATGGTGGCAGCTACGATGCTGGCCCGGTCACCAACCCGACCGGATCTCGTTACGGTGAAAGTCGTGTTTTTCGCGGTGGTGGTTGGGCCTGCCAGATCGAGGACTGCCGTTCGGCCATTCGGTTCAAAGTCGATCCAAGTGAAGCGCAATCCGAGCGCCTCGGTTTTCGAATCGTCGCCGTCAGGAGCGAGGCCATGACGCCAGCTCAGACCTTTCAGTTGGCTTCCGAACCTGCCACGCCGACCCCCGCACCTGCGGCTTCATCGCAGGAGCTTGAGCCTTCCTCGTGAGCGGAATCAGCGAAATCGCCATCCTAAATGACCGAGTGCAATTCGGCGACAATCCGGGACCGACTCGTTTCTCGCCACCCATGAGATTCCATTGCGAAGCAACGGCCATTCGGCGAAATAGGTGCCTGTCCCGCTGACGGGGCGTGCGCTGCTAAATCGCGCTCGGCCATTTAGCGTGCAGTGTTGCTGCCCCCAATGCGTGCATGAATGGGCACTGGGATCAACTGCTCGAATCTGGCCTCCGGTTGCCCTGCTCAACGCATCGCGCGGGCTGCCGGACACCTGGCGGTCGCGACCTGATGACGTGATCCGAGGAATTCTGCGGAATCTTTTCCTTTTCGCGTATAGAAAATGTGCCGCCGCGCATATCTACATGCGTTCGGAGGAAGCGCCGTCCGCTTCTGATTGCCTTCGTGCCCAGCAGGTGTCGCTCTATGACCATCACGTCTCAACACTCGGCATGCGCTGATCAGGCCTATCTTCACGTGCTGACAGATCAACCCCAGGCACCCCACTTTATTCTCGGTTGCCACCGTTCGGGGACGACGTTTTTATACCAGTCGTTGGCCGGCACGGGGCAGTTCGACTTCATTTCGCCCTACGACATTGTGCATTACGACCGCTTGCTATCCGAGCGAATTCACGGTGGCGAAGCGGAACTCCGCCAAAGGTTGCAGCAGGAACTATCCGGCAGCAGCGGCAGTCGAGGAATCGACCAGATCCGAGTCGATGCCGAGCAGGCGGAAGAATACGGATTCTTGCTGCCCAAGAACCCGCAGCAGTTCCTGTTTTCGCCTCAACTGCTGCCGGCCACTCGAGAGCGATTCATGGAAATCTGCCGCAAGAAGCAGTTCTTGGACAGCGCTGGCCGGCCGTTGTTGTTGAAGAACCCGGACGACTTTTACGGCAACATCCACTACCTCTATGAAGAGTTTTCCGCCTCCAAGATTGTCTTGGTGCATCGACATCCGCTCATGGTGCTGAACTCGCAAATCAATGCCTGGACGAAGATGTTAGAGCAGAAGAACCCGTATTTTGCACGCTTGCATCCACTCTACGACGCCCTCTTTGATCATCCGCTGGAACTGCTTAAACGTCGCGTCCGGATGAAGACACCGGAAGGCGTGCGCTGGATGTTTTCCGAGTTTATCAAGAGCTTTCGCTACTATTGCGATCACATCGGCAGGATGGACGCGGATCGCGTCACGTCCGTTCGCTATGAAGACTTGTGCGCCGATCCGGAACAGGAATTGTGCCGCCTCGCCGACTTCTTGGGTGCCCGTTGCCAGGTCCATGAATTCGCGCATTGTCTGCGACGTCGACGATCAAGCATCGTACCCCTTGTGCGCCAAGTCTACGACGCAATGCACGAGGATGTGCGTTTCTATCTGGATGCCATGGAGTACGAAACCGAGCCTTGGGAATTATCGAACTAATGCCAACTGCAGGTGATCAGGTTATGAATTTGCAACGCGAAATATATCTCCCGGATACGATCCAGGCTGAAGGCGGGGCGGTCCCCTGTGGCCTGGGCGACAATGTCCTGCTGACCGGTGCTACCGGGTATCTGGGGGCGTATCTCGTGAGGGACCTACTGCGGCACACGGCGGCCAAAATCCACTGCCTGGTCCGCGCTGATTCTCCCGCCGAGGCCCGCCACCGTTTGCTTGCCAATCTGCGCCACTATGGGGTTGATGTCGAGCTGCAATCCGATCGGGTCAAGGCGATTGTGGGCGACTTTTCTCGACGACATTTGGATCTTGATGCAACGACGTACGAGGCACTGTCCACACATGTCGAGTCGGTCGTGCACGCCGGAGCTTCGGTAAGTTTTGCGCTGAACTATCATCAGATCAAGCCGGCCAACGTCGAGGGAACGGTCAACTTGCTGCGGTTTGCCAGCCATCGTCGCACGAAGTGGATGCACTACGTTTCCACCTACGCCGTGTTCAATACGGACCACTATGGTCAACGGAGCCGTGTGAGCGAGGCGCCGGTGCAGGGGGACGGTCACGGCATTCAGCGCGGATATGGACAGAGCAAATGGGTCGCTGAAGGGCTCTGCCAACTCGCCAGGCAACGTGGGTTGCCAGTCAGTATTTACCGGGCCGGCATCATCAGCGGCGCGGCGGACAGCGGCATCTGCAATCCGTCGGACATGATGACCCTCGCCATGCTCGCCGTACTGCGATTGGGAGTTGCGCTGGATAAAGAGTTTCTGCTGCACCTGACGCCTGTCGACTATTGCAGTCGAGCCCTCGTGGAATTGTCACGTCAAGCTGGCGGGCAGCCAGGCATCTATCATCTCGTGAACTCGCAACCGATTTCGTGGCAACGCTGGCTGCAGTGGTTTGGTGAACAGGGCCACGACGTTTGCAAGCTGCCGCCGCGTCAGTGGTACGACCAGCTTCGCCGCAACGTTCGGCAGCATCCAGCCTTGTTGCCGTTGGTACTCCTTCTCGGCTTTGATCCCAATAAGACCCTCTGGAACGAATCGAATATCTTTCGCATGCAGTTTGACACAACGCAGACGACCGCTGGACTTAAGGGAACGGGCGTCGTGTGCCCGCCGGTAGACGCGGTCCTCCTCCGGACCTACCTGGATTTCCTGCGGCGAAACGAAGGTCAGGACTACTTCACTGATTCGTCATGGCGCGACTCGTTCGCCCCTGATCCCAGCATCGCCACACGTGGAGAGCAATTCGCATGAGCAGTGCAAGGCAATTTACGACGATTGACGAGGCCGTCCGCTGGCGCGCTCAACAAACGCCCGATCGGCTTGCGGTGGAATTTCAAAACGGTGGCGAGCGAAGACCGTCGTGTTACACCTATGCTGAGCTGGATCGTCAGGCTCGATCAATTGCCGGAATCTTGTCCCGGCGGAGACTGCGAGGCGAGCGGGCATTGCTGCTCTACGATCACGCAGAGCAGTTTCTGCCGGGGTTCTTGGGGTGCCTTTACGCGGGCGTCAACGGAGTGCCGATCTTTCCACCACGCAATCGACGGTCGTTGCCCCGGGTTGCAGCGATTGCCGGCAGCGCGGGAGCCGTCGCGGCGCTATCCAGCGTGGCCGTGTTGGACCGGGTTCGCGGCAACTTGCTCAGCGATGCCAAGCTTGCCGAGGTGGAGTGGGTCTTGACCGACGCGCCTGGGTTGGATGCAGCCGCAGACTGGAGCGGGCCGCTCTCGCGCGGCGATGATCTGGCATTCCTGCAATACACTTCCGGCTCGACCGGCGACCCGAAAGGCGCCATGATCAGTCACGACAACGTCCTGCACAATTCGGCCTGCATTGCCCGTCATTTTGGCCATGACGCGAATAGCCGCATGATGACATGGTTGCCGTTCTATCACGATATGGGTTTGATTGGCTGCCTGCTCCACCCGTTAATCATGGGAATGCCGCTGCTGCACATGCCCTTCGCCACGTTTGTGCAACGTCCGGTCCGGTGGCTGCAGGCCATTTCCGCATTCGGCGCGACGACCAGCGGAGGGCCGAACTTCGCCTATGAACTGTGCGCGGAGAAGATCACTGACGAGGAGTGCAGCGAACTTGACCTCAGTTCATGGCAAGTGGCCTTCAACGGCGCTGAACCCGTGCGGGCCGCGACCCTGAAGAAGTTCGGGGAGCGATTTCAGCAAGCTGGGTTTCGGCCGACTTCGTTTTATCCGTGCTATGGAATGGCGGAGACCACGTTGCTGTTGGCAGGTGGTCCCAGTCGGGCGATGCCCACAACGCAAGCCTTCGACATGGAGGCCCTGAAGGACGGCCAGGCCATTGCCTCCGCGAATGGTGCAGAAAAACAACTCGTCGGTTGCGGGAGGCCAATCGACGATCAGCGTGTCTTAGTCGTTGATCCGGATACACGTGTTGTCTGCCCGCCGACGACCATCGGTGAAATCTGGACGACGGGGCCCAGCGTGACGCGCGGCTATTGGAATAATCGGGTGGCGACTGAGGAAGCCTTCGCGGCGACGCCCGTCGGTGCAACCAGCGATCCCGACGAACGCTGGCTGCGCACCGGTGATTTGGGATTCGAATGTGATGGCGAGCTGTTCATTACCGGCCGCCACAAGGACGTCCTGATTGTCCGCGGCAAGAACCACTATCCCCACGACATTGAAGCGACGGTCGAAACCGCGCACCAAGCGTTGCAATTGGGAGGCTCCGCCGCGTTCAGTGTCGACGACGGAGAATGGGAACAGGTGGTCGTTGCCGCGGAAATTCGCCGAGAAGCATGGCGAACCGTGCCCGCAGAGGATGTCGTTGCGGACGTCCGGCGAGCGGTGGCCGAGGCCCACCAATGTCACGTCTCTACGGTCGTGCTGTTGCGGCCAGCGACGTTGCCAAAGACGTCCAGTGGTAAGGTCCAACGGCGCAAGTGTCGACAGTTGTTTCTCGATCAATCTCTGTCTGTCCTTTATGAGGAGACGCATATGTCATCGAACACGCCCCCGACGCACCTTAGCATCACCACGGAGGCCTGGCAGGACATCCCGCAGCGTCAGCGTCGTCAGGAAATCATCGTCGACCTCAAACGAACCTTGGCGGAAATGACCCAGGGCGATCCCTGCATGTTGGATTCCGACCAGAGTATCCGCGATCTGGGCCTCGATTCGATGCAGTTCCTGCAACTGAAGTTGCATGTTGACGATCGGCTGGGGAGAGAGTTTGACTTGGATCGGTTTCTGACCTTGCCAACGATTGGGCAGTTGGCCCAGTGGTGCGATGAGGATCTGTCCGCCGAGAGTACCGTTGACCCCGCCGGCGAAAGTGTGCGACAGCAAAAGGTCCCGGACAACAAGCTGCTTGCCCCGGGGCCGCCGGACTCCAGTGATGCCGAGAATCTGGCCAGATTCAACGACGACTTCTTCGGTTACTTGCTG
>JAUIHJ010000734.1 GCA_030432015.1 bacterium | reverse complement strand
GGCGCCCGCGGAAATCGGCCATTACAACGCTCACGGCCTCTCCACCGTTGACGATGATCGCCTGGAAGCCGCGGCCGTCCAGGAGTGTTTGGGCAACGTTCCCCTAACCGCCATCAAGAGCTATTTCGGCAATCTTGGCGCCGGGGGCGGAATGTGCGAACTGGTCGCCAGTGTGATGGCTCTGGAGCATGGGGAGATTCCTGCCACGATCAACTACGACCGACCTGATCCCGCCTGTCCGGTCAACGTAATTCAAGAACCGCAGCAGGTCCAGCGACCGACCGCCATGATCGCCAATACGTCGGGAACGGGGCAGGCAGCCGCGGTGATCTTGCGTTCCGATTGAGTTGTAGAACCACGGTTGTGATGGCCCCGCGCGGTTCGCTAGACTTAGCGTGCTCGCCCGCATCGCCACCCCGTATCGCCAGTCCGAACTGCCAGTTCCAGACTGCCAACCGTCATGGATCCAGAACCCGACTTTCAGGCCGTCCCGGATACGGGGGCTGTCGAACGCCTGCAACGCGATTTGCGGTTCCACCCCTGCACGAATTCGCAGCCGCGTCGCCTGTCGATCCAGCAAATCAGCGACTTCAACCGACAGGGGTTTCTCAAATCACTGCCGGTCTTCGACCCCATCGAGATCACCTCGATACGTGAGTATTTTGACGATCTGTTGTCACGCGTCCTGGCGACCGGTCGAGACAGTTATTCCATCAGCACGGCACACCGGGAATACGGGCGCGTCTACGACCTGCTCACCGAGCCGCGGATTGTCGACCTTGTTGCCGACTTGCTCGGACCCCATCTGGTCGCTTGGGGATCACATTTCTTTTGCAAGCTTCCTGGTGATGGCCGCCGCGTCGCTTGGCATCAAGATGCCAGCTATTGGCCGCTATCGCCTTCCAAGACGGTCACGGTCTGGTTGGCCATCGATGACGCCGATGTCGACAACGGATGCATGCGGTTCCTGGCCGGGTCACATCACTCGGGGCATTTGACCTATCGCCCCAGCACGCCCGAGGAACACAATGTCCTGGACCAAACGGTCGAGAACGCGGAACAGTATGGGACGCCGGTGGATGCCACGTTGAAAGCGGGCGAAGTGTCGATCCATTCGGATCTCTTGTTGCACGGGTCCGAAGCGAATGAGTCGGACCGTCGTCGCTGCGGTTTGACCTTGCGGTATTGTGCGGCGGACGTGCGGGCCGCGATGGACTGGTCGCGCAAAGGCGTGATCGTCCGTGGTTGCGATCCCAGCGGGCACTGGGGAAATCCAGGCAGACCCGACACGGATTGAAATTGCATCATCAATGCGAGTCGCGCGGTTTTGTGATAACGTCCGGCATCCGACGAACGTGCAGCGCACTTTGTCAAATGCGGCGTCGCGTATGGCGGTGACCGGAATCGTGGTACACTGACACGCGTCACCTCAGGTGGCTCTGTTTGCCCGACCGTTCTTGAAGACTCGCTGATCCGATGGCCGACAAATCTCACATTCGATTCCTTGTCTTTGACGTCGAAAGCGTTGCCGACGGCCAACTGGTCAAGAAGATTCGCTTTCCCGCCGACAATCTCACGCCGCAGGAAGCGATTCGGAAGTATCGGGACGAGCTGATCGAGAAGAAGGGTACGGACTTTATTCCTTATTCCTTTCAAATTCCCATTTCCGTCGTGGCCGCCAAAGTCAGCGCGGACTACGCCTTGGTTGACATTGTTGCTTTGGACCATCCCGAGTATCGACCGCACAAGATCACCGAGGATTTCTGGCGCGGTTGGGAAGCCTACCAACGTCCCACGCTGGTGACATTCAACGGCCGGTCCTTTGACATCCCATTGCTGGAATTGGCCGCGTTTCGCTACGGGATCAACGTTGGCGCCTGGCTGGCGACCAACGGCCCCAACTACCAACAGCCACGGTATCGCTACAACACGTCCGCCCATTTCGACCTCTACGAGATTCTCACCAATTTCGGTTCGTCGCGTCTGACCGGCGGTCTGAATCTCTCCGCCAGCATGCTCGGCAAGCCGGGCAAGATGGACACCCAGGGCTACATGGTCCAGGACATGTACGACCAGGGCCAGTTGGCGGAGATAAACGACTATTGCCGGTGCGACGTGCTGGACACTTATTTTGTGTTTCTCCGCATGGCGGTGGTGATGGGTAACCTGACGCTGGGGCAAGAGCAGGAGTTGGTGGCCGGGACGAAGGCGTGGCTCGAGCAGCGTGCCGACGATTCACCAGCCTACCGCCTGTATTTGGAACGTTGGGGAGATTGGGCGAATCCCTGGGCGGCGAGCGATCCGTCCGGCGATCCACTCGCGCCGAAGTCATCCTCGACGGATTCGGAGAGTCTCGAGACGGCCGAACCGGAATCGTAGTCCTGCTTGTTTGCTCCCCCAATTGGCTCACCACAGGAGACGCTCATGGCTGACTTTCACCATCTGTCCGTGCAATCCGTCGATGGCGTCACGGTTGTGCAGGTATTGACGCCCAAGCTGTCGGATTCGTTGACCGTTTCCGAGTTTCAGGACGAGCTACTGGAAGTAATTGAAAGCGAGCTTCCGACCAAGGTCGTGATCAGCTTCAAGGGCGTTCTGCATTGCTCCACCGCGATTATCAACGGGCTGCTGCGAGCCAAGAAGCGACTGCTCGCTCACGAAGGAAGCCTGCGGCTTTGCGGCATGGACGAGGTCGTTCGAGACGCCTACCGCATGTTGCACCTGGACGGAACGGTATTTGATATCGACGACAAATTAGAAGAGTCGTTGGCCGCATTTGCCGACCAAGGGGGCGGCGATGTGTGATGTGCCGGGCTATTCGTCCATCACGCGGAACGCTTCGAGGACCTTCGACTTGTAACGACTGCCGAACACTAGGATCAGGAGTTGTGTCATGATCTGGCGTTCATCCGCGGTCAAGAAGGCTTCACCGCCTCCCATCTGAGCGATTTCTTCAAACTCTTCGAGCTTGATGGGGCGACGGCAGGTAACCGTGCTGACAATCCCTTTGTCCTGACGATGGAAGTCCGAGGCGATTCGCAGGCATTCATCGTGATCGGAACGGTGCGGAGGTGCATCGCCGAACAGCAGAATGACCTTACGCGCGTTGGCGCGAAACTTGTTTTCTTGCACCGCCCATTTGAGGCCCGCTTGAACCGCTTCCGGTCGGTCACCGCCCCCGTTGGCATCGACATCCAACAGGTAGTTTTGAATGGTTTGCGTGTCATTGGTTAACGGCAACCCGCGCACGACATACTCTTCGCCGGAATCGCGATAAGTACAGAGCCCGATCCTCGCCTTGGGGACCATCTTGACGATGGTATCTCCGATCCGTTTGATTTGCTCTTTGACTTCGCGGATCTCGCCTCCCATGCTGCCGGTGCTGTCGAACGTGATGACGATGTCGAGTCCATTGCGCCGTAGATTTTGCAGGAGTCCGTCCCAACTGCCGCCCGCCATCGAACCTCCGCCGGCGGAGACCGAACCAAAATTAAACGCGCCGCTCTCCCCACCGCTACTCGACGGTGACGGGACCGAGAGTTCCGAGAGTTCGGTCTCGGAAGTCGTGTCGATGGTTGGTTCGACGTCCAGCGTCTCTTCGACTTCGGCCTCGGCTGTTTCCTTGGCCGTTTCGTCGGCGCTGAGCTCTTCATCCTGCGCGTCACTCAGAATCTCCGACGGCAGGTCGCCGATCAGGACGTCTTCGCCGAGCCCCTCGCCGCTGTACGAACTGTACCCAATTAACGCCAGGATCAGTAGCAAGACCATGTGCACGACGACGGAGACCAAGCCCGAGATCGAATTCTCCCACCAGTGACTCGGATCCTCGGCAGCAGGTTCTTCACTGCCTTCTTCAGAGGCCCGCGGCAAGCGGATGCTGCCGCCGCAGTGGGGGCACTGGCCACGCCCGCCAAGCTGGTCCTGCGAGATCGTGAACGGTTCCCCGCAATGAATACATGAAAGCTGCATCGCTTGTCGCCTTGGTTGCAATCAGTGTCGGCACTTGCATTCTGAGCTTGCCATCCGCGTGATGTCAAGATTTCGGACTGTCATTGCAGGGCACGCCACGATTTGAATCTGG
>JAUIHJ010000733.1 GCA_030432015.1 bacterium | reverse complement strand
GGACGATTCGCCAGGGCCCTGGCAACCGCCACACGTTGCTGCTCGCCCACCGACATCGCCCCCGGTTTGTGCCCGCTGCGAGAACCCAGGCCGACACGTTCCAGCAACTGGCGTGCACGCTGCTGGTCTTTCTTGCCCCGCGCGAAGGTCATCCCCAATAACACGTTCTCGAGGGCAGTGAAGGCTGGGAGCAGGTTAAAGGTCTGGAAGACGTAACCCAGCTTGATGGCCCGGTAGCGATCGCGACCGGCCTCGGAAAGCTGGCTGACATCGACATTGTCGATACGAATCGAACCCGCGTCGGCGCGTCCAATGCCAGCGATGATGTGCAGCATGGTTGTCTTGCCGCATCCGCTCTGACCGACCAGCACCATCTGTTCGGCCGTCGCCACCTGAAAGTGAGGGATGTCAAGAATCGGCAGCACGTTGCCGTTGGCCTCGAGATACGATTTCTTGACGCCTTCCAATGCGAGCATGACGGATTCCAGCAATCTTCAGGATTTCCAAACCAGCAGCGACTCGGTGTCGGTTTCAAACCGATCGTGCTTCCGTAGCGTTTCGACAGGGCGGCCCCGCTTCTGAATGGCCCCTTATCTGCAGCCCATATCCGCTGCCCGAACGGCACGTTCGCCTCGCCGGCAACCACCGGCAGCTTAACAACTTACATGGTGTGCGAAGATTCTCAAAGAGACCTCGTCGAGGATCTTCGTCTGTACGCCGAAATCAGCGCGGCAGTTCACCAACTCCGAAAACGGGCGAATTGGCCGGCGTGACCTGGCGACTTGCGCGGCACGTGACCATGCCGCAGCACGGTCGGTGGGTCGGGCTGGAATTCCTCAGGACGCGGGAGAATCGCACGCTTGCAAGCGTCGAGGCTTCCGGCGGCACGACGTGGATCTGATGACTGGATGGCAATTCTCGCTTGAGTCCATCAATTGGTCTTGATACGTTGAGTGCGGTTGGATTTCCGCTAGGTCGCAGGAGATTGACGGGATGCTTAGTTTGTGTGCCAGCGGGCAAGCGGCGGCACCTCGGTCGCCGCGTCGCGAGTTTCTGCGAATTGGGGCGGCGACCATCGGCGGGTTGTCCCTTCCGGCACTGCTGGCCGCCAAAGCATCCGCAGCTGGTCCAGCGGTCAAGGACACGTCGGTCGTGGTTCTGAACCTGCAGGGTGGTCCAACCCAGTTTGAAACGTTCGACCCTAACATGCAGGCACCGGCAGAGATCCGGAGCATCACCGGCGAAGTCAAGACGGCCCTGCCCGGCGTGACCTTTGGCGGCTCATTTCCTCAACTTGCGGCTCTGGCGGACAAAATGGCGGTGGTCCGATCCTACCGCCACGGAATCTCGAGCCATGGCCCGGCCGCGATGCACGTGATGGCCGGTGGGAATCCGACCGGCGCTATGATGGGCGCCCTGTATTCACGGGTCGCCGGCCTGACCAACGCGGTCACGGGCGTGCCCAAGAACGTCTTGGTCACTTCGCGCGCGATGGGTTCGCAACACAAGGAGCTCTATTACAACGCCGATCGTGTCTCGCAGACTGGGACACTGGCCGCGGCGTATCGGCCCTTCGATCCCAGCGCCGGTAGCGAATTGCTAAGGAACATGACGCTGTAGATCGACAACGGCCGACTGGACGACCGGCGCGGTTTGCTCAAGGGGCTGGACGTCTTGCGACGCGCTTATGACGGCGGAGGGCTCGAGACCGCCAGCCGTTTTCAGCAGCAGGCATTCGAAGTGCTCGTCCGAGGTGTCGCCGGCGCCTTCGATCTTTCCCAGGAAGATCCTGCCACCGTGGCACGATACGATACGAGTCAAATGGGGCCAACCAGTGGGGCCAAGCAACGCAACAGCTACGCCCGGCAATTTTCGCCGGTGGCCCTCGGCAAGCAGATGCTGCTGGCGCGAAGACTATGTGAAGCCGGTTGTGGGTTCGTCACGGTCACCAGCCCCGGTTGGGACATGCACGGTGGAGGGAAGGAGTTCACCATGGCTGACGGCCTTGCCACGCTGACCCCCGCGGTCGATCGCGCCGCGTCCGCGTTCATTGAAGATGTGCATGACCGAGGGCTCAGCGACAACATTCTTCTGGTGATCACCGGAGAATTCGGACGCACGCCGCGACTCAACAAGAATGGCGGTCGTGATCATTGGGGCAACCTGTGTACGTTGGCTTTCGCCGGCGGTGGTTTGCAAATGGGGCAGGTGGTTGGCCGATCCGATCGGACGGGCAGTCAACCGGGCGGTGACCCCATCTCCAGTCCGAATGTCCTCGCGACGATTATGCATACCCTGTTTGACATCGGACAGGTCCGCTTGCTGACAGGAATTCCCAAGGAAGTCGAACGCGTGATTTCCGGCAGTCAACCGATTCGCGAATTGGTCTGACTGGTCACGCCGGTAGTACGTGCTGCGGCTGGCCCGGTTTGTTGATGCTTGACCCTCGTTGCTGACCCGCCATGACCACAGAAATTCGAATCGGAGACAAGGCGAGGACGGTCTGTCCGCTCAAGCCGACCGGGCAGGTTCTGGTCCGGGACCGCACCATCGATGCAGCGTCGGACGAGGGTTGGGTCGACGCGGATACGGAAGTTCAGATCATCGGTGGTACGGCGCGACGAGCGATCGTGCGTTCGAGTTCGACAGGTGAGACCGTGGTCGCCAGGCAGGGTGAGTTGTTGCCCGAGGAGGTGGCCTACGAGACGACACCGCTTGAGTCGCCTCCGGCATGGGTCGAACGAATTCCTGCCGTCCTCATTGGAATCGTCATCGGCGTGGGCGTGATCCCCCTGGTGTGGTTGAGTGGAACGCCGCTGACGGTCTTTGCCGCTCTGGTCCCTGTTGCTGGCGCAATTTCCGGATGGCTGTTCCGTGCGTACGTTGGTGCGGCGATCGGGTCGGTTGGCCCGCGCGAAGACCATCGACCTCGGGCGGTGGGAATCGCCGGAGCCGTCTTCAGTTTCTCCGCGAGTGGAGCGGCGATCGGGTTGGCCGAAGGGGGCTTTCTGGGACTCAGTTGTGGGCTCATGGCCGGCGCATTGCTGGGAGGGTTGCTGGCCTACCTGTGGCTGTTTTTTTTCGTGTAGCGGAGCTCACGAACGTCGAAACACGCGGCGGCTCGATCCGCGATGCAGCAGACTTCCACGGCACAGACAATCGAGAAGCCGCCGCGCTGGCGGCTTGTGGCTGCTTGCCGGCTGATTCTCTGGGAATGTTTGATTAGAATGCCAGCCTGGCCCACCGCGGCAGGAGCAGCCTCACAGCCTCGCGATCAATTACTGGAGTCCCATGATGCAGACCGTTCGACGTCCCACCAGCCGTTTCTTGTTGTCGCTGTCGGCATTCGCAATTGGGCTCGTCCCGCTGGTCCCAGGTGGTGCCGCGGAACCGACTCCGCCGAAAGGCTTTCGCGCGATCTTTAATGGGAAGGATCTCACCGGTTGGCATGGTCTGAACCCGCACGCTGTGGCGAAACTGAGCGGCGAGAAGAAAGAGGCCAGCTTGGCGCAGCAGCGCCAGGAGTTTCCCCAGCATTGGCGGGTCGAAGATGGCGAGTTGGTGAACGACGGCCACGGCCCGTATGCCAACACCGACGACGCGTTCGGCGACATCGAGTTCTTGATTGACTACAAGACCGTCCCCAAGGCAGACAGCGGCATCTACCTCCGCGGAACTCCGCAGGTTCAGATCTGGGACTGGAATCAGGTTTTCGATCCAAAGCGACCCACGCGCCGTCCGCACCTGGGCTCAGGCGGCCTGTTCAACAACACGCCGGGAACGCTGGGACGCGATCCGATCCGTCGCGCCGATAAGCCATTTGGCCAATGGAACCAGTTTCGCATTCGTCAAATCGGAGCTCGCACCTGGGTCTGGCTCAACTCGCGAGCTGTTGTCGAAGGGGCGGTCATGGAGAACTACTGGGATCGAACCCAGCCGTTGCCCGCCCAGGGGCCGATCATGCTTCAAACGCACGGCGGTGAAATTCGCTGGCGGAATATTTTCGTTCGCGAAATCGGTGCGGAGGAAGCGGCTCGCGATCTGGCGGCGAAACCGCTGTTGCCCAATCCGACCCATTACGATG
>JAUIHJ010000019.1 GCA_030432015.1 bacterium | reverse complement strand
ATCGGCCGTCATCCCGCGGGTGGTTAGCGCGGGGGTACCTACGCGGATCCCGGAAGGGTCCATTGGCTTGCGTTGATCATACGGAATCATGTTCATGTTGACCGTGATACCACACTGTTCAAGCGCCTTCTCGGCCAGCTTGCCGCCAATTCCCAAGGTGGTCACGTCGACCAGCATGAGATGATTATCAGTGCCGCCGCTGATCAACCGCAGTCCGCCGGCCGCCAATTCTTCGGCCAGGACTTTGGCGTTGTCAATCACCGCCTGCGCATAACGCTTGAACTCCGGCTGCAGGGCTTCGCGGAAACAAATCGCCTTGCCAGCGATGGCGTGCATCAGTGGCCCTCCCTGCAGTCCGGGGAAGACACTCCGGTTGAGCTCCTTGGCATATTCCTGGCGGCAGAGAACCAGACCCGCACGCGGCCCACGCAACGTCTTGTGGGTCGTCGTGCTGACAAAGTCGGCCACAGGAACGGGATTGTGGTGCAAGCCCGCCGCTACGAGACCAGCGTAATGCGCGATGTCGACAAATAGCTTGGCGCCGACGTCCGCAGCAATCTCGGCGAAGCGGTCATGGGGGATTTCCCGCGGGTAGGCACTGGCACCGGCGACGATCAACTTCGGCTTGTGCTCCCGGGCCAGTTTGGCAACCTGGTCAAAGTCGATCCGGTGGGTGTCTTGCGTGACACCGTAACTAACGAAGTTGTAGAGGCGTCCGGAGAGGTTCAATCGCATCCCGTGCGTCAGGTGACCACCATGTGCCAGATCCAAGCCAAGGACCGTGTCACCCGGTTCGAGCAACGTCAAGTAGACTGCGGTGTTGGCCTGTGATCCGGAATGGGGTTGCACATTGGCGTGCTCCGCTCCGAACAACTCCTTCGCCCGGTCAATTGCCAGGGTTTCGATTTCGTCAACATATTCGCAGCCCCCATAGTAACGACGACCTGGATAGCCTTCGGCATACTTGTTGGTAAGCACGCTGCCAACGGCCTGCATCACGGCAGGACTGGTGTAATTTTCGCTGGCGATCATCTCCAGACCGTCCTGTTGGCGAAGGCACTCGGCCTGGATGGCCACCCAAACATCAGGGTCCTGGCGTTCAATGAAATTCATCAAGTAGTCCATCTGGGTTAGGTCGCTCGAATCCTGAATGACGCCCCCAAGCATCCAGTTCGGCCACAGGGGCGGGTCCACATTTTCTGCATTGTTGGAGGTACCAGGCGGTTCGTCAATTGGGGAGTTAAGTGGGGAATTGCCAAGGGTCTGCAACATTTTCGTCGCGCTGTCGCCGGAGACGATTCCGCCGAGCCGCAAGCCGCGATCGTTCAACTGCGTGAATGCGACCCGCGAACTGTGCGAATTCGCACAGCATGGTGCACATTAAAATCATCCACCAATATTTGCAGGAATATTCTTTCGGTGTTGCCAGGGCCATGCACGGTCCGTATAATTAGCGACGGCATGCCACTTTACGATGAGTGAAAGGTTCTTACCCCAACCTACACTCAACGTCCAAGAGCCTTCGACCTCTGCCCAGGTCGGAGGCTTCTCTTTTTCTTGCTTCGGGGTGTCTCGCCACTGGCTCGGTCCGTTGTCGCCACCAGTTGTGCCGATCGGAACCGCGCCACTCTGCGACGCGATGCTTGGCCCGACGACGGTCTCCAGCCAGCTCCAGTCGTGGTCGCCAAGAGCAACTCATTGGAAAACGAACGATCACGGAATCGCACATGACAGACCAACAACGTTGGGGCGGTTTCGGGTTGGAAGCCGATGTTTGATGGCTAGCATTCAGCCGGTTTCGATTCGCCAGTTGGCTTGCGAATACCTGGCCGCGGCGATGCGCCGCGTCTCGTTCAACGGCGGATCATGCAGCGGCGAATCAGCTCCCCAAACGCCGGCCAACGTGCTGCGGAGCACAACTGGATCGATGGGAATGTTGGCAACAAAATCTTGATGGACGCGTCCCTGTCGGTAGGCTGGTTGGCGCGGCGGTGTTCCTAAACACTCGGCCATTACGGCCGTCGAAAGGTCGTAGACCACCGTGCCATGATACAGCAGGTGCCGCTGGCGGCACCTGAGGCTATTCCCCGAGCACTTCCGCAGGTCTAACGTCAGATCGCTGGTCCCGGACGCGACGACGTCGGCAACCTGGGACGCGATGGCGCGACGAAGATGCTCGAGGACAAATTCATGTGCTTTCTCGATCATGCGTAGCTGGGGATGACATTGATAGCTCAACACCACCGCATACATCAGGCAGCCGGGGCCAATCAAGACGGTTGTCCCGCCACTGGATCGGCGCAGCACGGGGATGCCGCGCTCGCGGCAGGCTGGCAGATTGACCTCTGCACTGGCGTCGGACGACCGGCCGAGTACCACCACGTACTCGGGCGACTCCCACAGCCGCAGCATTTCGACGGGATGGTTACCCGCTTCTGCCTGTTCCAGCAAGGCCTCATCCAACGCCAAGTTCTCCTCGGGAGTCTCCAGGGTTAGCTCCAGCAGTTTCATCGATTTGGGAATCCCTTGACGGTGCAGGCGGCTTGTGGCGAAGGCCGGTCGTTGTATTGTAGGAGCATTGTAGAGCCCGTCGCTGGAGAACACATGGTCAATCAACCAAGACTTTTGCAACGATTCCTGCGGTACGTCCGCATCGACACAACCGCGGTGGATGACGCTGACCGCTATCCCAGCAGTTCGGGTCAACTGGAATTGGGTGCGATGCTGGTTGACGAACTCATCAGGTGCGGCGCCACCGATGCGAAACAGGATGAAAACGGCATCGTGACCGCAACGATTCCGGCCACCACAGGCGTCTTGGGACCGTCGATCGTGTTCAACGCCCACCTCGATACCTCCCCGGAAACCACCGGGCGAAACGTCAAGCCGCAGGTGATCGAAGGGTACCAGGGCGGTGACATTTCGCTGCCAGGCGACCCAGCGCGCGTGATTCGAGTCGCGGATAACCCCGAGTTGAACGGACTGCGGGGCCTGACGCTGGTAACAACCGACGGTACAACCTTGCTTGGCGGCGACGACAAGGCGGGGATTGCCGCGATCATGGAACTGGCGGATACGCTGCGTGAAAACCCGGACGTGCCGCATGGCCCGATTACCATCCTGTTCACCTGTGACGAGGAAATTGGCCGCGGCGTTGATTTTGTCGATGTGCATGCCCTGCAGGCGGCGGCAGCTTACACGCTTGACGGACCTGGCGCCGACCAACTCGATGTAGAAACGTTTTCCGCAGACATGGCAACGGTTACCGTGCACGGGGTCAACATCCACCCATCGGTCGGCAAGGATCGGATGGTCAACGCGGTACGCGGCGCCGCAGAATTCGTCGCCCGCATGCCACGGGCGCAGCTGTCACCTGAAACGACCGACGGCCGCGACGGATTCTTGCATCCGTATCGAATTGAAGGCGGCGTCGCGGAAACAACGATTCATGTCTTGCTGCGCGATTTCGAGGCGGCCGCACTGACCGAATATGCCCAACAATTGCGGCAGTTGGGACGGGAAGTCGAGGCAGCGATTCCCGGCTGCACGGTCACCGTGGAGGTCCGCTCCCAGTATCGCAACATGCGCGAAGGCCTGCATCAAGAGCCTCGGGCTGTGGAATACGCGCGAATCGCACACGAACGCCTGGGCAGGAACCCAGCGCTAACCATCATTCGCGGTGGTACCGATGGATCGCAACTAACCGCGAAGGGGCTGCCGACTCCCAATCTTTCGGTCGGTCAGCATAACCCTCATTCGCCATTGGAATGGGTGTGCCTGGAAGAGATCACTCGGGCCACCGAAGTGCTTGTCGAACTGGTGCAGATTTGGGGTCTGCCTGACGATGTGCGACCTCAGGTGTGATTCTTGAGGTTGCGGACACGCGGCATTGAGGTCGCGAATACCGCATGCTCCAGGAGTGCCAGGTCAGTGCGATGTGCATGATGTCGCGGCGCGGCATGCGAAGTGCCGACGTCAATCCACGTCAATCGTGACGGGATCACGTCGCGTTACGCGCGGGCATTCACATCGTCCGCAAGACCGCCCCGCCGCAATGCGAGGTGGTCGCCCGATCTCACGATCGCACGGTGGCCGGCTCCTCAACGTTGTCGCACGACGTCGTCACGGAGGCGGCCTGTTGGACGAACCGTTCGGGAAACACCAGTGACCTTGTCGCTTGCAGGAGCAGGCGGCAGGGGTCGTCAGCGGCGAGGACGGCCAGTTTGTCAGACAGGTCGGCCAACTGGCGGCGGCCCTCTGGCCAACGCAACTGCAAGATTTCCGCACACGTTTCCAGCAGTTGATAGACTCTCGCACGTGTTACGTTCAATTGTGCCGCTTGGCTGCGAACGCTTTCCGGACCGGATTCGATTCCCAGCCGGCCGCAGGCGAGCTGATGGACGGTGTCGCCACCATCAATTTGTATCTGATTGAGTAGCGGCAGCGTCAGATGATCGCGCAGATCCTGAGCTACTGGGATTGATGCGCAATCCAGTTGCTGTTGAATCCACGACTCGATCGGCAGCACAAAGCTGGGACGCAGCGCCATCGCAAATTTCGGGTGGCTGCCAGCGCCATCGAATACCGCGTGGACAATGGAGAACACCTCCAGCACTTTCTGCACGCGTTTTTCGCCATGCGTCTTGAGAGCTCGCAGATCGGCGAGCGATAAATCCAAGTACGCACCCAACTCGGTCGCCCAGATCACCGTCGGCAAGTCCACCAGCGACGGAGCAAGCTGGCCGATGGTCTGGTTTTCGAGACCTCGCTTGCGCACCGTAGCACGCCAGGCTTCCCAACTCGATTCAGAAACGGCGTTGGCATCGAACGGACTCTGAGGCGTGGCTGCCTGATCCAAGGAGTGAGCCGACAGCGCTGAAACCGGTGCGCGATCATTGAGCGCGCGTTGCAAGAGGGAAAGCAATGAGGCAAGTTTCTTAGGTCCGATGCCGGGCGTCGAGGCCAGCTCAGCATACGGAGTGTTGACGAGTTCCATGACGGTGTGCTGCAACAACGCGTAGGGCAGACGTCGGTCGCCCTGGCGCGCCCAATGCGAAATTGGTTTTTGCGCGCAGGTGAGGCCCGGATTTGCAACGAGTTGGCTGCGAATCTCGTCAAATGCGGACATGAGCGAAAACTGATCGGTTGCGGTGGCACTCACCACGTGCATAACGGGCTCCTGGGAAACTTCCATGTGTTCCTAAGTCGCTGCTATCAATAAGGCATGTGGAGTTTGTTAAGAAATCACGAAGCTTGGCGAGCATCTCGATAGCTGCCTGCTAATTGGTGAAGTAACAGTCCCGCGAGGTGGGAAGAGGGGGGACTGACATCACCGGTTGTGGTGTGGGCACCAAATCTGGTGCTCGTTTGATTCTTTGCATACGAGGTATGTTCGTCAAGGACACGACGCCCTGAAACAGGTGGAAAACTCCGCCGAGACCCGCCAATCACCGCCCCAAAAATCGTTGCCGCGCGCCGTTCGCTCGGCGAACAATGCACGATCGGTTGACCGGCGGTTCAGAAACGAATCGTCAAAGAAAATTCGTATTCTGTTTGAAGTTCAGCCGGGACGCGGCTAAATTTCTCGAACCGCTGACCGAGTGGCCATCATTTTTTGAGAATCGAGGGGCCAACCCCTCGCGAGCGGATGAGGCTTGGCTGGTTTCCGGCGGACACGTGCTGCGTTCTTGCCAGGCGTTGCGACGGCCCGCGGCCTGCAGACAGCGACCATTTCCGTGATTGCCAACCTGCGTTTTTGGGCAGATTCATAAGACTCGTATTCTGAACTCGCAACCAAACTTTGCACCAATGGCGGACTGACATGCACCATTCCACTCGGAATCCCGTGGGATTTCTCATCTTCGTTAGTGCATGGTTGTTCATGACATTGACGCCTACGCTGGCTGCGGAACCTGGTCCGCAGCATCCTCATGTACTGTTCATCGCTATTGACGACCTGAATGACTGGATCGGTTGCCTGGGTGGCCACCCGGATTGTCGCACTCCCAATATCGATCGTCTGGCTGGACGGTCCGTCCTGTTTACACGGGCGTACTGCGCTGCACCGGCCTGCAATCCTTCCCGCGCTGCCTTGCTGACAGGAATCCGACCGTCCACATCGGGTGTCTATCTGAACAGTCAGCCCTGGCGTCCAGCGCTGCCCACCGCAGTTACCCTGCCGCAGCATTTTTCCGCACACGGCTACCGGGCCATCGGAGGCGGAAAAATCTTCCATGGCGGCTTTGACGACCCGGCGTCTTGGCAGTCCTATTTTAAAAAGCGAGGTGATCCGGCCCCGCCAAATCGACCACTCAACGGCATTGCAAATACCGCGCACTTCGATTGGGGGCCGCTGGCTGTCGATGATCGGGAAATGGACGATCATCGTGTTGTCGACTGGGCAATCAGTGAGTTAAGTCAAGAACCGAAGCAGCCGACATTTCTGGCCTGCGGCATTTTTCGCCCGCACCTGCCCTGGTTCGTGCCTCAGAAATACTTTGACCAGTTTCCGCTCGAGTCGATTACCCTGCCACAATTCCGCGAAGACGACCTGGCGGATATCCCCGCGGCAGGGGTGAAGATGGCAAATCCAGGCGGGGACCATCGCAAAGTAGTTGCTTCGGATAACTGGCGTCGCGCCGTGCAGGGTTACCTCGCCAGCATTGCGTTTGCCGATGCCCAAGTCGGTCGCCTGCTGTCTGCCTTGGAGCACGGACCGATGTCGGATAACACAATCGTCGTGTTGTGGGGCGATCACGGCTGGCACCTGGGAGAAAAGTCCCATTGGCGCAAGTTCGCCCTGTGGGACGAAGCGGCGCGGGTACCACTCATGATCTCTGGCCCCGCCGTGGACCGTCCCGGAGTCTGCGGGCGAACCGTCTCGCTGCTGGACGTGTACCCGACTTTGGCGGATCTCTGTCATCTGCCGGTCGGAGATCATTTGGAAGGTCGATCACTTCGCCCACTGCTCGACAATCCCCAGGCCGCCTGGGATCGCCCTGTGCTGACCACGCACGGTCGCAACAATCACACGATTCGCTCCGAGCGTTGGCGGTACATCCGTTATGCCGACGGCTCGGAGGAACTCTACGATCACCAGCAGGACCCACAGGAATGGACAAACTTGGCGCCGCGCGATGAATTGGCCAAGATCCGCCGCGAGTTGGCGGCATGGCTGCCGAAGACCAACGCGCCCAACGCGGCCTCGTCACGGCCGCGAAAGAAAAACGCATCCCGGCGTAAGAAGTAAGGACCCCCGCCGGGAGCCTCGGTACGCCGGTCATGCGACCAGACGGCACGTTCCCGAGTTTGCACCGCGGGGTCTAAATGACCGAGTGCAATTCGGCGACGATCCGGGACCGGCGCGTACTTTGCCGCCGATTAAATTTAGCTGCAGACCAATGGCCGGCCGGCGAAAAAGGTGTCTGTCCCGCTGACGGGGTGTGCGCTGCTGAATCGCGCTCGGCCAGTTAGGTCGGCACAACTTCGGCATCCATGTCCGGTTCCGGCTCGCTTTCAGGCACGCGCGAATCGTCTACGTGCGGCGGATGATTGGCTTGCGGCGTTGGGGTTGTCCCGGGATCGGCGGGATACCCCAGCACCAGTCGACCATACACCCAGTAGAAGGCCGGCACGAGCACCAGGACCAGCACGGTTGCCAAAGCCAGGCCGAAGCACAGGCTATTGGCCATTGGGATCAAGATTTGCGCCTGGAACGATGTCTCCAACAGGATCGGCGTGAGGCCGGCAATCGTCGTCAGCGAGGTCAGCACCACCGGGCGAAAACGTCGCGACCCACCTGCGATGATCGCGTCCCGCAAGTCATCCCCGGCGGCCAGCCGCTTGTTGATAAAATCGATTAGCACGATCGAGTCATTGACCACAACGCCCGTCAATGCGACCAGTCCGAACAGGCTGAACATCGTCAGGGGCAAGCCCATCGCGGCATGGCCCAAGATCGCGCCGGACAAACCGAAGGGAATCGTACAGAGAATAATCAGCGGCTGGAGGTAGGAGCGAAAGACGAGCGTTAGCAGGGCAAACATCGAGAACATCGCCACGATGAACCCCATCCCGAGGCTGGCCATCGATTCATTCGACTGCTCGGCCTGGCCTTCCCAACGAACACGCACGTCGGGATATTGCGCCAGGAATCCCGGTTGCCGATCGAATTCCGGTTGGCTTCCCCCCACGAGCACGACAAGTCGTGCGGCGAGCTTCTCGAGCGCCTTCGGTTCGGGCTGGCCCATCATGGCAAGTTGAAGTTCCTTGACGGTTTCCCTCGCGTTCCCCTCCCCTTCGACGATGTCGGCGGTGATCGTAATGGATCGCAGTTGGTCCACACGATTGATTTCACTGTACCCGCGTTCCACGTTGAATTCGGCAAATTCGGTGATCGGTCGCTCGTCACCGTCATCGGTGCGCATGCGAATCTCGTCCAATGAGGCCAGCGACTTGCGATCACGCTCGGGGTACCGCACCATCAGCTTGACTTCGTGTCGCCCACGCTGAAGACGCATGACCTCGGCGCCATAGAATGACGCACGCACGGTCTCTGCGAGATCCATGGTAGAGATCCCCATGGATTTCGCGGTCTCCTTGATTTGCAGTTGGTACTCCCATTTTCCGGGCCGCGAGTCATCGACAAGGTCGACCACGCCCGGGTACTTATCGGCTCGCGCCAGCTCTGCTTTGCACGCCTCCACGGCAGCTTCGAGCTGGTCCATCTTCTCCGCGGGAGCCACCAGTTTAAACTCCACCGCGGTCCCGCCGGGCCCCATCTCCGGTGTCCCGAACGTCAGACTATCAAAACCCGAGATCCCGTCCGCGGCCGCGCGCCACTGCGCCAAGATATCTTCACTCTTCAGCGATCGCTGCGAGGTGTCGTGCAGTTCGACAAATACCATCCCCACATGACTTCCCGAAGTCCGCGAGTCCGGCCCCAAGGAACCGGGCGCGACCACTTCGCCCACACCGCGGTGGACCAGTTTCAACAGTGGTTCCCCTTGCTCCGCTGGCCCTCGATTGACCTCAATTAACGCCGCCTCAAGTCGCTTGGTGGCGGCGTCGGTGATGGCCGTCGGCGTTCCGTCAGGGAAGGTGACCTTCGCTTGGATCCAGTTGCTATCAAGTTTTGGGAAAATGTTCCAGGGCGTAATCCCAGCAGGGACAAATGCAACCGTGAAAATAAACAGGGCCAGTGCCAGTGCAATGACGATCATCGCATGGTGGAGTGTCCACCGCAGGACCGGCTGATAGACGCGACCAATGAGCATCTCTAACCAGTGTTCCATGCGTCCGTTAATGGCGTGCACCAGCCACGCCAGGGGTCTCAACAGGTAGAACGCAACACCGAATATGCGGAAGAACTTGTGGTGTGTATGCGCCAAGTGACACGGCAGAATGAACGTGCTTTCCAGCAGTGAGATGACCAGCATCGCAATGACGGCAACGGGTAAGACGGCGATAAACTTGCCCATCACACCCGAAACAAAAAGCAGGGGAACAAAGGCAATGATCGTCGTCGAGACGGAGGCGCTGACCGACGGCAACACTTCATACGCGCCCTGCACCGCGGCGGTCATCAAGTCGTCGCCCCGTTGACGATGTGCATAGATATTCTCGCCGATGACAATTGCATCGTCGACAACGATTCCCAACGCCAGCAAGAACGCAAACAGCGAGATCATATTGAGCGACTGGCCGGTCGCCCAGAGCACGGCGCAGGAACCGAGCACCGCAACCGGAATCCCCAAGGCGACCCAAAACGAAAGCCGCAGGTCCAAGAATATCGCCAACACGATAAAGACCAAAATGAGACCCTGGATGCCATTCCACTTCAACAATTCCATCCGGTCTCGGACGTCAACCGAAGTGTCTTGCCAGGTGATCAGTTTGTAACCCGCGGGTAACTCAACCGTGTCGACATAATGATGCACCTGCTCACAGATCTCGAGCAGATCCTCGTTCGACGTGCGATCGATGGTGATCATCAAGCCGGGAGAGCCGTCGATCAGGTTGATCGCTGCCTCGTCAGTGAATTCATCCCTGACGTCACCCAGGTCATCCACCGTCAAAACAAGGCCGTCGTCGCGCGTAATGAGGGGTATCTTGGCGATTTCCTCCCCTGTCAAGTATTTGTTCTTGCCACGCAAGAGCACCTCTTGGGAGGCCGTCTTCATACTGCCGCCAGGTAACTCGATATTCTCGCGACGGACGATCCCAGCGACCTGCTCTAGCGACAGGTCGTACTTACGAAGCGTCTCTTCCGGAATCTCAATGTCGATCTGGTAGTCGCGGGCCCCAACCAGATTGGCTTGTGAGATTGACGGTAACAACAACAGATCCGTACGGACTCTCTCCGCAACTTCGCGCAGGGCGAGTTCCGTATCTGCCGCCGCCTCGGGAGATGCGACGACGGGCCCCAAGACGCCCAGCCGAATCGCGACCTGGCGAAGGCTGATCTGTTTGACTTCCGGATCCTCCGCCAAGTCTGGAAAGCTGGGAATGCGATCGATCTCCGAGCGAACTTCGTTCAGGACGCGTTGCACGTTGACACGTGGCTCGAGCTCAAGCACCAGGTGGCCGGCCCCCTCCTGCGCCACGGCCGTCTGCTTCTTGATCGAGTCGACCGCCCGTACCGCTTCTTCCAGCTTCTGGCAGATGCCCTCTTCAATCTCCCCTGGACTGGCGCCCGGATAGGGGACGGTAATCAAAATGACTTCCAGGTCGAATTCCGGAAAGACCTCGCTGCGCATGCCCATGAGGCCGGCGACACCCACCACGAGCACCGCCACCATCAGCGTGTTCATCGCCGGAGAGTTATGGATCGCCCACTTGATGATGGACTTCATGGCGACTCTCCCAGCTGAATTGGCATCCCGTCCCACGCGGCGGTCAGCGGCGATGTGATGACCCGGTCACCCGGCAGCAACTTGGATGTCGCGGCATCGGCAATCCAGCAACGCCGCAGCTGGCCATCCACCGCCGGAACATCCACCAAGGAGATCAACCGAATCGGTTTGACGATCCGCAGCTCGCCGTCGCGAGCGATCCACACGGCCTTACCTGGGTGGATCGCGTCCTCGGGGACGCGTACCAGCCGGCCCAATTGGTTCACTTCGATGTTGACATCAACGTACATGCCGCGAACCAAGGCGGGGGGACCATATCCGGGTGACGTGTCCGCGGCCGCCACCGCCTGGTTAGGCAATTTGATCTTCACGTCGAGCGGGTCGTCGACTCGGACCCGGCACGGCACGGTTCGTGTTTTTTCATCTAACCCGATGCCATCAAATCGTGACAATCGGCCGGACCACTCGTAGCGCACGTTCGATTGAGGCAGCCGGTACGAGACGGTAACGGGGGCCTGCGGAATCTCGTAGCGACCCGCGCGAGGGCGTTCCCCGGTCGCCGACTGGGCTTGGCTCTGCCACAGCCAATACAGTTCGTCCATCTGCAAGCTGCACTTCACTTCCACCGACGACGTGTCCTCCAGCATGACCAGGGGAGCTCCTTTCTGGACATAGTCACCTTCTTCGACAAGGTCGTCGACAATGACGCCGTCGGTGACCGCGTGAACCTCAGTGCGGGCGATGTCCAGACGTGCTTTTTCCAGCTGCGCTTCAACCAACTTGCGGCTCGCGTCAAACCGGCTACGCCGCGTGGTCTGCAGCTTCAGTTGATTCTCCAATAACGCCAAGGCATTGCGAGCCGCCAACTCGACCTGCTTGGCCCTATCGAGATCCGATTCGGTGACCACGTTGCCCACCGCCAGGTTTGCCATGCGGGCGAGTTCACGCTGCTGAAGAGCAAGATCTTCGCGTGAGAGTTCGATCAGCTTGCCCGTATTCGTGAGCTCGGCCGAGAGCTCTTCGATGTTGGCGTCCGCTTCGCCAAGCTGGTGAGTCAGTTGTAACGCAAGTAACTCATAGTCCTGCGGATCGATCTGAAGAAGCCGCGTCCCTGCCGTTACAAATCTTCCAGCATCACACTCCGGGGACTTGAAAATAATACGGCCCGCAACTTCCGCGCTGGTCGAAACCTCGCGAAATGGAACGACCGATCCATCCACCGCAATGTGCAACTTTTCTTCGTGCGGTACCAGAGCCTCGGTCGCGACAACCGTCGCCTCGGCGACCTCGGCTTCCGCGGCCGGAGCCTTGCGTTTCTGGGTCAACAAGTACGACGCACCGATGCCGACCGCAACGATGCAAAACGAAATCAGTCCGCTGGCGATATGGCGTGAGAGATGGGAGGGCACGGCAGATTCCTTGTCTATTCGGTGGAGGTTGATTGGCTGACGTTCGACTTCCCCGCCCGCCGCATGGCGATCGCCCGCCGCCCGTCGAACGCCGCATTTGCATCTGCGGACGATTCAAGACCACGCAACGCCGCCAACGAAAACTGCCAGATGTGCTCGGCCAATTGAGGCGTCGCATAGCACGCGTCGTGCTCGTCGGGTGGCGTCAACATCGAGATCACACTCCCCGCCACACGATAATGCAAGCATTGACCGACAACACTGAAACCAATTTGCCGTAACGTCCTGGGAGGCGTTCCCGGAGCAACCAACTCACCGAGCACCTGCAGCAAGATTTCAAAGTGAGGACGCATGTGCCCTTCGGCAAGTTCGCGACAGGCCGAAGTTGGTCGCAACACCTCCCGCATCATCAGTCGCGACTGCCAGGGCTGGTCCTCGTCCAGGAGCCGAGTTAGCAATGTCAGGATGAAGTCGTAGAGCCGAACTTCAGCGGAAATCTCGGGCGGACGAGCCGGGAGCGGGAAACGCTCGACTTGCTGTTGGGCTGCAAGCTTCACCGACTCAAGGTAAAGCCCTTCCTTGTCGCCGAAATAATAGTTGACCGCCGCCACATTCACAGCGGCAGCTTTGCAGATTTCACGTACCGTCGCCGCCTGAAAACCACGTTCGGCGAAAATTGGCCCGGCCGCCTTCAAGATTTGTAAACGCGTGTCTTCCATTGCGCCTGCCGACCTCCTGAACCAAACTCCCCCTGCGGAGATCGGGACTGCCGAAATCCGGACCGCTCAAAAAGCCAGGGTGGGGCCCACGTTCGCGGCGAAAACAGGTCTACCAGTCGCCAGGCCCGACCTTGCAGAAAGCTACCTGCCTTCCCCAACATCACAGGCCGGCAACACCGCGAGCTGCAACCCTAAAATCAAACAGATGTTTCAAACAAGTATATAAAACAACTGTTCAAGGGGCAATTCCGACCGCCGAATTTCTGCAAGGCCCCGATTTCCCCGAGGACTTGGATCCGGACCGTCACATTGACCCCGGCTGCCACGCCGGGGGCAACGTTTCCCCTGGGGCTTTATAGCCAGCCACGGGCCAAGCGGAAGTCCGGCTCGGTACCGGACGGTCTTAGTCGTCGTAAATCACAGCGCGACTGCGACTTCTGGCATAGCGGGGTCGCCGGCGGCGACGTGGTACTTCGCCTTCGATAAAGAAATAACCGCCCAGCAGTTTGTAGAAGAACAGCAGGACGAAGGCGCCGCCGGTCCCGACCGCGAAGCCAATGGGGCTAATCGGAGTGACCCGATCCGCAGATTCGGAAAAATAGGCAAAGACTCCGCAGCCGATGATGGTCCCCCCCACTCCCATGGCGAGTGTCGCAATGGCGCCGCCCGGATCCCGACCCGGCATGATACCTTTGGCAATGAGTCCCACGATCGTTCCAAACCCGACCCATACCAGGACATCGTTGGTCCACTGCTCAAGCATTTGGAGGGTTTCAGGCGCCATTACCGCGGCTCCGCTGGGAAAAAAAAGTCGACATGAGGTCTGTATCGACCGGTTAGCGAACACAACTGGACGCTTTTTTGTCGCTTGAAATCCGGGGCGGAATCAGTTTTCGCGAATATCTCTTGCCAGAACGGGCGGTATTGAGAATCATTGAGTTAGAGGTCGTGTTGCCGCAGCACGACGGACTGTTGGCCCGTGAGGTAGTCGCATCTTTTGGCACAGCGACGGAAGCGGGGTGTCGTCAGTAGAAAGGAGGTGGTGTGTGAATTATTTCTGTATTAGCCAACGAGGTGGCGCTGCCTGATGGCAGTCGGCGGGCTGCCCGCCAGGCAGCCACCCGCTCGTAGGCCGATCACCCCTTGATCTGCTTTGCGAGAAAAGATTGCCCGGCCTCCCCCATGTGGAGAGGCCGGGTTTTTTGTTGCTGATCCTGGCCGGACAACCCTTTGCTGGCCCGTCGATGCATCGCCGTCGCAGTAGCATCTTACTGTGGTTGTGGGTGCCCTCTCCTGCGTCTCCGCCAGGCACGTGAGAACGCCGTAATCGGGGCTGCTTAGATCCGATCGATTGGCGTACAATGCGACCTTCCCAAAATCTCCCCTTCTTGAGGTGATCGATGACCCTCCCCTTTGCTACGCCACGCTCACTCGCTGTCATCCTCGTCGCGGCAGCCGTATCGGCCATCGCGGGCTGCGGCGGCGACCCTGCGCCCATCACGTCGGCCAGCAGTAAGTATGAAGTGGCGGATGGCGATAGCCCGTCCACGGAGACGCTGGAATTCCCTGACAACAGCAGATCGGCCGCCCCGAACGCGACCTTCGAACCGGCGGCCGCGGCGCGTCCGGATGCGGCCCGCCCCGCCCCGGGCACGGCACCACAGCGCCCGCCCGCGACACCACCCCCAGGTGCCAGCGGTCCCGCCAGTGACAAACCGGACGACTTGATGGCGTACGTCGCGGAATTGGCAACGCGGGAGCCGACCGGCGTGAGTCAAGAAGAGGTCATCGCTGACTACTTGCGGACGCAGGACGAGCTGGTTGCAATCTGTAGCCGCGTCTTTGCGATGGAGACCACGCCGGCCTTGAAGTTCGCCGCCGCCGAGTCCAAAGTGCAGTCATTGATCCGCATGTCCCAGGTTGGCAATGCGGCAGCCCCCAAGCAACTCGACGAATTCGTCGTCGCACTCAATGCATCGCCCGACGAGGCGCTTCAGAACCTTGGCTTCAAAGTCGGATTCAGCAATCGCATGCAGGCGTTGCAATCGGGCCAGGATGTCGACCCACTGACCGTCATTGACGATCTAAATCACTTGATTGCGACCGAGGCCAAGGATGAGGAGCTACTTGGAATCGGACATAGCATTGCGGCAATTCTTGAACAGACCGGTCACCTCGAACAGGCGGTGCAGGCTTTTCGTTTGCTGGCGGAGACCTTCAAGGGCTCTGACGACGAACGGCTACGCGCCGAGGCGTCGAACTTGACCGAGCAGGCCCAGTTGCTTGATTCGGACATCACCACCATGCTGTCGGCAGTCCTGGAAGCAAAAGAAGGCGCTGGTCCACCATTCGTAACTGCCGCCGAAGGATTACTTCAGTCCGAGGGCGCAGGGTTTGTCACGTTGGGCTTCTTCCAGCAATTTGCGCCGACTTTGGAGCTCGCTGCTCCTGAAGTTGCCGGAAAAATCTACGCGGCCATTGGGGCGGCATTCAAGGAAAACCCCAATCAGGACCTGGCCAAATTGGCGGCGCAGATCGCGGCGAGTTACGAGATTCGCGCTTCGTTAACCGGAAAGCCGTTTGCGGTCGAGGGTACGACGTTGGACGGGCAAGTGCTGGACTGGTCCCAGTACCAGGGCAAGCCCGTGCTGGTCGTTTTTTGGACGACGCAAATCGAGGCGAGTCTCCTGGAAATGCCCAACATTCGCGAGAACTATGAGCGTTTTCACGAGCACGGTTTCGAGGTCGTGGGAATCAACCTGGATACCGACATCCAATCCTTACGTCGCTTTCTCGCGATTCAGCAGCTTCCTTGGCCGACCGTCTTAGGCAGCGACCCTGAGACCCGTCAAAGTGCGCTGGCCAAGAAATACGGCGTCGTCTCCATTCCATTTATGGTGCTGGTCGGTGAGGACGGCAATGTGCTGGCTGCCAACCTCCGTGGCGACCAACTGAGCGAGAATCTCGCCAAGCTGTTTCCCGCGGCTGCCGCCCCGCTCCCCCCCGCCAAAGCCGAAGACGACAAAGCGCAACCAGCGGCCTCAGCGGACGCCACGTCGGGTCGTTCGAATGGGGCTGCCGAGAAACCGCCCGCCGAGCCGGTGCCCTCCGCAACCCCATCGCCTGACGCTGGTGACGGCGCCCAGGGATGAACGGCGGGCGAGTCTCCCTTTTCTTCTAAATCAGGATGAGGGGATCGGCTGATTAGCAGGTCGCTGCGTGCTGCGATTCATTGCAACCATCGTGCTGCGGAACAAGGGCAGGCGACGTGTTCTGCGCGCGGTCGAGCAGCCGCAAGAAGCGGCCGCCATTGACGTACATTCCGTGGCCGCCGAAGCGACACCACGTCAACTCCGTCAGCATTTGAACCGGTTGCGCATGGCCAGCCTCCAGACTGATGACAACGCGGCGGTCCACGATTGGCTCCGGCGAGTAGAAGTCCAGGCCGCCCGTTGAGAGGTGTTTGCCCATGACGATATCTCCGCCGCCAACCGTTTGGACAACGTTCGCGGAAATCTGGCACGCTCTGGCGAGCCAGAGCCGCAACGGATAGGGATACGCATGCCGCTGGGCGCGCCGCCGTTCAACGTAATTTTGCGGGCTCTGCACGGTTCGCAGAAGGTGTTGTACGACTTTCTGCACATGCCCTCCGGGTGCTTCAAGAACAAACGCGGAAACGACGGGTTCGGCTGCTGAGAGCATTGCGCTTCTCCTCTCACGACTTCGCCAGAAAAGTGCTGAACGCGATGTGACCGCATCGCGTCATGTTGGTGTCGATTGCGCCGGGCAGGTGCCGAACATGGGCCAGGCTGCAACATGCCCCCACGACCGCCCACATCATGTGGAGACCGTCGAGCGAGTTGAAAGCGAACCTGAGTTGCCCGACCGAGCAATCGTGAATTGCGGCACCGAAGTGTGCCGATAAATGCAATCTGCGCGGCGGCGAAGAAAAGCTTGAACGTTGCAGCCGACAGTGCACCCAAGGTATATACGTCACGATTCTGCAACGGTCAAATCGCGGACCATGGATTGCAGCTGCGGATGATCCGGTTGGCGGGCCAACCCCCGCTCCAGCAGCTCCCGGGCTGGTACCCACTGCCGGTCTTCAAGTCGCCGCTGGACCGCTCGGAGGATGGCAGCGGACTCACGTTGCCGAAGCTCGGGACGATCGGGGTGGGACTGCAATGCCTGGTCGAAGCAACGCAGCGCCTCCACGTCTTTTCCCTGCGAAAACAGAGACTCGGCCCAAAGACCATAAACGGCAAATCGTCCCTGATCAAAGAGTCTCGCATCAGGCCGGCGACGGTAGCAACTTTCGAGTAACGCTAACGCTTCACCAAATTCCTGCTGCTGACAAAGATGCAGCGTCCATTGCTGGTGCACGTGCAGGTCGTTCATCTGAAGTGGAGTGTACTCCCGCGAGATGTCGGTACCCTCCGTCAGAAGCTGCGCCGCATGGGTAAAATCTCCCGCTTCGCACTGTTGTAAAGACCAATTGTTGATCGCCGCCAGGAGGTTCTCGCGCGCCGCCTCATCGGCGGGGTCCAACGCCAGCGCGGTTCGCAAGAGCGTGCATGCCGCCGCATATTCCCGCGCGTCCAACTTGTCGGTGGCTCGGTTGTAAAAGAGCTTTCCCAGCACTTGAACGTCAGACAATGGACGAACGCTGGTGCGCGCTTGATTGGCTGGATGATTGGCGACAAGATCGGAATTCAAAGGCAACGCAAACCAGTCCGGGCATGTGGTTTCGACGTTGATCAGTTCAGCCTCTGCGTAGCGGCAGAACACATGCGACGGAGTCGCAACGACCACGGGGACCACGCCAAATTCGGCACTCAAGCAGCGAAAAAGGATGGTGGAGGCGACGCAATTATAATGACCCGTCGTCAATGCCCGATCGACTCGCGTGGTCTCGATTTGGTACTCGGCAGTGAGGATGTTTCGATGCAAGAATGCCAGGGTGGCAATGGCCAATTCACGGTGGTTCGCAAAGTGCGGATGCTGCACGCGAAATCGTTCGCACTGCATTTGAAAATGCTCGCGACATTGTTTCAGTCGCCTGGGAGTGGCGACTCCGCTGGCGATCAGGCTGGCATCGAGGAACGTAAACTGATCCAGGCGACCGTCACTGGCGTCCTCCAGCAGGCGAATTTCCAAGGGAGCTCGAGGCGCTGGAGCGAAGGCGTCGGCCAGGACAACGTCCGGCGACGCGAAGGATACGATTGTGACGCTCACGACGATTGCGGCGCAGCGACACAAAGTGCGCGGGACGTCGAAGCGGGGGGCGCGCGGCGTGACCGTCGTCGGGTTGATCACAGAATCTGGCATGGGTAGGCGTATCGGAGTCCGGGAAATCAGGCGACTTCCGAACTCTACGTTGCAAAATGACCACGTGTGGCCTGTGGACAACATTTTCTGCCAGACGACCTGTGGTAACGCCTCCACATGCAGGCAACCGCACGACGTGTTGACACCGACGTTGCGAAGTTCGATCCCCACCCGCAACGTTGGCGCACTACAATGCCGGCGAGGCTGCAATCGTAACGATTCTAGGAATCGCATCAGGAGTTTACCGTGCTTGCACATGCCACTTCGCTCTGCGTCACAGCCGGCTGGCTGCTCTCCGCGGGGCCGCTCACCCTGTCGAGCGACGCCGTGATCACGTCAGCCATGCGCACGGATCAAGGCACCGTCGTACATGAAGTCACATCGCCGTATCAGGCAGGCCGGACGAAGATCGAGATACTGTTGCCTGACGCCGCTGACCGAACAACGGCATTGCGCGTCCTGTACGTTCTGCCGGTCGAAGCGGGGGACGGCCGGCATTGGGGCCAGGCACTGCCAGAGATTCGCCGGCATCGACTCCACGTCAAGCATCAACTGCTGTGCGTCTATCCCACATTCTCGCATTTGCCGTGGTACGCGGATCATCCAACCGATCCTCAGATTCGGCAAGAGAGCTACTTGCTCGACGTGGTCATGCCGTTTGTGGAGCGGGAGTACCGCGAAATGCTGGGGCCAGCGGACGAACCGACTCGCTGGCTACTCGGGTTCAGCAAGTCGGGCTGGGGAGCATTCAGCCTCATTTTCAGGCATCCCGCGCGGTTCCAACGTGCGGCGGCCTGGGATGCCCCGCTCATGCAGGCACGGCCTGACCGGTTCGGCATGGGTCCCATCTTTGGGACGCTGGAGAATTTCCGCGGCTACCAGATCTCCGCTTTATTGGCAGATCCGCCTGCAGAATTCCTGCATTCGCCGCGACTGATCCATCTGGGCTACGACAACTTTCGCGGTCACCATCGCGAGTTCGAACAACTGTTGAACGACCAGCAGGTGCAGCACACCTACCAGGATGGCCCGCAGCGCCGCCACCATTGGAACAGTGGCTGGCTGAAGACCGCGATCGAATCGCTGGCCACGACCGACGCGCCGGCGGAGCATTAGCCTGGGTTGCTACCCGGATTCGCCCAGGGTAACTCGGACGGTTGTCCCGCTGGCGCTGCGCCGCCCTGTTGATTTTGTGACAACTTGGCCAACATCATTCCTCTCGGAGCGCATTTTCGTGAGCTAAGCTTCCTTGCTGGACGACATTTCATACACAAAGACAATTGGCTCGAACCGTTCGAGAATCGCAGATGAAGCGGAACCGGAATCAGCAGGAAAACCGTCGTCATCGTTGGTTCGCCGATCCGCGGCTGCAGTGCGGATTGCTGGCGCGGACCATCCTTTACTGGCTGTATTCCGTGTGTACGATTTTTGCCGTCTCGCTGGTCTGGATGGTTTTCGCGCGACGTCCGCAAACGCCGGCCGAGTGGATCGGGGAAGTGGGGCTGTACGGCGGCCCGGTGGCGGTCGGCTTGCTCCTGATTCTACCTTTGGCCCTGTTGGACTGCCTGCGATTCAGTCGCCGCTTTGCCGGGCCCATGGTGCGATTTCGCCGAGCCCTGCATGACCTGGCCAACGGTGATCCCGTTGATCCACTCGAGTTGCGGGCTGGGGATTTTTGGTGTGACCTCTCCCGAGACTTGAACCGCGTCTCACAACGAATGGATGAACTTCAGGCGCAGAGGCCGCAACCATCGACACCCGAACGCGAACAGCCAGCTACGTCCGCCACAGCGGACAAAGGGCTGGAAGCGACCGCGGAGTTCACGTTGCCCATCCTGCCAAATCCACCCCTCGCCGCGGCCAGTCGGGCGTCGCAATCACCGGCATCACCGGCAGGTACGCGTGGACCATTACCGTCGCCCGCTGAGGCGGGCAACGCCGTGCCGGGAACTGCACCGAATACGTTCGTCAATATTTACGCGTAGACGTGGTGCCTCGGAAGCTGGACCGGTGACCCAGGCGTCGTCGGCGCGATCGCATGTTGGTCATCGACCAGGACTAAGGGAATTGGTATTCCTTGTTCGTGTGGTCAAAATCGCGATCCGTCAAACCGACGTTCAATTTCAAATTGAGGTAGGTGTATTCCTCCAGCAGCACCGGGTCGCCCCCTGGCTGCTCGGGCCAACTCCAGGCTGCGTAGCGAATCGGCAGATTCAATTCGTCGTCGATGAAGATGCGTGCCCGGTAGAAATCAAAATGCTCGCGGCGATGGGGATGCACAACCTGGATTAGCGTGCATTTGCGCTTGTTGACTAAGGTGTTCTTGACAAACTGCACTTCGCATTCGCCGTATCGGCGTTGGCTCTCGCCCTTCGCGATCAACTCTTCCACGAGGTTCTGGATTCCGATCTTGGTAATGGGATACCGCTGTCCCATCATGGCAATCGTCCCTTCGGGCTCGAGATACGCTGTCAGCAGGCCCAGGATTCCAGCTTCGTGTGCCACCAATTTGCCGTCGTTCTGACCTTCGACCCAGATCACCTCCCGGCCTTTGACCGACACCGGCTTGAGGAAGCGCATGTAGACACCGAAAGGCGTGACCAGCTTTCCATCCTTCGTTTTTCGATTTCGAATCTTAGCGAAGACGTACTGTTCGTCGCCGAGCTTTTCGCCGATGCGTTCGCGTTTCACGATCGTCGCGGTGTAGTCGTCAACATTCCGATCGATCTCCGCCACGCAATCGCGGGCAAGCTTCATCGCAGCGTCAAGCGTGTGGGTGGCTGGCCGCGTGCTGGACGGATTCGCTGCCGGCGCGTCGGTCGCACGCAATAGCGACGGGCAACCCAGCAGCAACAACACACTTGCCCAACAGGCGCCATTCAGGACGCCACGGGCATAATGGCACATCAGCAATTTGGTTTTCGGCAACATGATGAACTCCTCATTCTCCCTTTTCGAGGATGGACCAGAATCAAGTAACCGCAGACAGATTCACAGCAGAAGACGGTCAACCTAATCGACGTCCGTCGGTTCCGCAACGGCTACCCGGGGTTGCCGCGGCGTCTCCCCAGGCGATCCGACCACCTGAGATCTTCTTGCTTGCCACCCGGCAATGGTGTTTACTGGTGACCGATCGGTCGCACGTTTACAGCCGATCGGAATGATCGCCTGCCAGGTGTGTTTCCAGGGTTTTCCTGGCTCATCAGGCAGCGGGTTCTGGGCATTCGTCGGACGAGGAACACCTGATGCACTCATCTCTTGGCTCATTGCTGCTTGGCTTCGCGTGCGTCGTGACACCACTGCTGGCACCAGCCAGGGCGGCCCGAGCGGCTGATTTGGAATTCCAAGGTCAGGAACTGCCTACGAAGCTGACCGTTGGCTACGCGGTGCGGTTGCTGGACATGAATGACGATCAGCGTCTGGATATCGTCATTGTCGACAGCAAGCGGATCCTCTGGCTGGAGAATCCGAACTGGCAGGAGCACGTGATGGTGGAGGACGCGTCGCAGCGTTTCGACAACGTCTGCTTTGCCCCTTACGATATTGACGGTGACGGCCGGCGCGATTTCGCGATCGGCTCCGACTGGCAATTTAACAATACCAAGTCGGGGGGCACCATCGGCTGGATCTCGCCGGGGCCAACCCCACAAGCGCGCTGGGAGTATCACGCGATTGGCGACGAGCCGACCGTTCATCGCATGCAATTCGCGGACCTCGATGGGGACGAGCGAGCGGAACTTATTGTCGCACCACTCAAGGGACGCAATACAACCGGCCCGGACTTTGAAGAGCGCGGTGTCCGGCTGCTGGCGTACACCATTCCCGCAAAACCTGCCCAGGAGAAGTGGCAGGCTTCACTGATCACCGACGAACTGCGTGTGATGCACAATTTCTGGCCCACGCGGCTGGGAGGCGCCGCCGGTACGCAATTCCTGACAGCCAGCTTCGAAGGAGTCAACTTGTTGACGCGCACCCCGTCCGGCACATGGAAACGACAGCATCTTGGCACCGGGGACCAGGAGTCATCACCCAACCGCGGGTCCAGTGAAATCAAGAACGGCGTGCTCGCCGGCGGACGGGACTACATCGCCACGATCGAACCCTGGCATGGAAATCAGGTGGTGGTTTACACGCCACCCGCAGCGGGGTCGAGCGATTCCGGAAAATGGACTCGGCGCGTATTGGATGCAGAACTGAAATGGGGCCATGCCGTCTGGTGCGTCAATCTTGACGACGATCCTGCCGAAGAATTAATTATTGGGGTTCGCGACGATCTGGATTCGGACCACCGTCGCGGCCTTCGCATCTACGACCCTCAGGACGAGGGCGGCGAACGATGGCTCCGTCACGTCTTCGATCCCGGCAGCGTGGCCATTGAAGACCTGGCCGCAGGCGACCTCAATGGGGACGGCCGGGCGGACATCGTGGCAGTCGGTCGCCAGACGCATAACGTCAAGATCTACTGGAACGAAACAAACTAGTGCTGCAAATTGAAATTCCTATGCCACCAGAGCAAGAATTTCGTCAGTCTTCGTATTCTGTCTCTTTTCACGCCAAGTTCTCGGACGCTTGAGTCTTTGAGATTCCTTGGGATGGCCATCATA
>JAUIHJ010000732.1 GCA_030432015.1 bacterium | reverse complement strand
GTCACGATGATTGTCTGAATGCCGTCGGACACCGCGATCTCTGCCATGTCGAGAGATTCTTCGAGGGACTTGGCGCCATCATCAATCGCCGGAACGAGGTGACAGTGGATATCGACGAAGTTGGGGTTGGGGCGCACGACGACACCTGCCTTCCGAAATCAGCCAATTGGACGTACGGCTCTCTGGTGGAGATGGAGCAAACCGAAGTCTGTTATCGACTTCAGTTCATGTCGGCCAAGAGCCAGACAAAGTCGGGCGGAGTATAGCCGGGGCGTCAATGGCGTCAAGAGAAATTCGGTCTTGCCCGCGCCGCTAGCGGGCGTGCGATTGACCCGTTGACATTGGCCCGGTATGGTGTGTTGGCTGGCTCGTACGGATGCCGGGCAGCGATCCGGCTCGCTTGATTTGGTCGCAATCGCCGGTCGTGCCTCTGGCGTGGCCGAATGCCCATCATCCGATAGTCATTGCTTCCGCGGGCCGCAATTCCGATACCTGCTTCCCGAGACGGTTGAGACGCTCCCTGTGAAATATGCCGCCATTGGGCCGATCTCGGTCTATCTTCCCGAAAACGCCGAAACCAACGATGACCTGCAGGCGGAGTTTCCCGCCTGGGATCTCGAACTGATCGCTGCCAAGACGGGCATCTTCAAGCGGTACATTGCCGCCGATCACGAATGCGCGTCGGACCTGGGGGTTGCTGCCGCCCGGCAACTTTTTGCCGAGCATGATATTGACCCGCAGAGCATCGACTTTCTGTTGTTGTGCACACAGACTCCGGACTACCCATTGCCCACCACGGCCTGCCTTATGCAGGATCGGCTCGGACTGAGGACGTCCTGCGGGGCGCTCGACTTCAATCTGGGGTGTTCCGGCTTTGTCTATGGCCTGTCCTTGGCGGATGGATTGATCCAGAACGGCACGGCCAAGCGAGTGCTCCTGATCACTGCGGAGACCTATTCCAAGTACATTGACAAGAAAGATCGCAGCCTGCGTACGATCTTCGGGGATGGTGCCGCCGCGACGTTAATCGAGTCATCCGAGCACCAGTCGTTATCGAATTTTCAGTTTGGTACCGACGGCAGCGGCGCCGATACACTGCTGGTCACTCAGGGCGGTGCGCGACGGGCCGAGGATGCCCACAAGCCGCGTCATCGGCAGCGCTGGAATAGCGAACTCTACATGGATGGTCCGAGCCTGATCAATTTCACCGTCGCCGCCATTCCCAAGTTAGTGCAGGAGATCCTGGATAAGGCGGGATTGCAGGAGGATGACGTCGGCCTGTTTCTCTTTCACCAGGCGACTTTCAAGATGTTGGAAATGTTGCAGGAACGGCTGGGATTGGACGATCAGCGGCTGCCAATCGTGTTAGGCGAGTACGGTAACACCGTTTCTTCGACGATTCCCATTTTGATCCAGGAGATGCGGCGTCAACGGCGATTGTCTGCCGACCGCATGAACCTGATTGTCGGCTTCGGCGTTGGCTGGTCCTGGGGCGGCTGCACCTGGAAGGATATCGCCCCTACGATTCAGGCGTAGCCGGCATTGCTACCAGGGCCGGATGCCCGCAGGTCGTCACGGCGAATGGCTCGCCCGGCACCGTCGGCTTTCATGGCTGATGTGGGCAGCAACGCCCGATCTGATGCCGGTTTGGGATGCGCCAATTTTCGTTGGCGAGGCACGCTGTTATTCTCCCCCTTATTGCCGCTGGTTGTCTAAGATAGAGGGTAGGTCGTTGGAGCGACTGCGGGGCTATGGGTGTGCCCAATCGCGAGCCGACGTGCGCCGTTGTCACCGTCCTGTTATTGAACTCGATCGAGCGTGAGTTGTTATGAACTCGTTAACCGGCCATTTCCTTGTCGCGTCGCCGCACTTGGACGATCCCAATTTCGAGCATTCGGTCGTCTTGATGGTCGAGCACGATGACGAGGGCGCATTTGGGTTGATCCTGAACAGGCCGACCAACAACTTGATCGAGGAGGTCTGGGAGTTCATCGCCGACTCGAAGTGTCCCACGCAGCGGACGCTCCATCAGGGTGGGCCAATTCCAGGTCCGCCGATGGCGATTCACGGCGATATCGCTTACGCCGACCGGCAAATCGTTGACGGCGTCTTCCTGACGCGCGAACGTGACAACCTGGAGCAGATTGTCAGGTACTCGTCAGCGCCGTTTCGTTTAATTATTGGCTTTGCGAGTTGGGGACCGGCGCAGTTGGACGACGAACTTGAGATGGGGGGATGGCTGACCGCGACGGCAACGCGCGAGCAGGTCTTTCTTGATGAGGCCGATCAATGGTCCTTCGTCTCGGGACGGATTGGACTCGAAATTCTCACGTCGTCGCTGAAGCCGCGCGTGATTCCCAGCGACCCAACGCTGAACTAGCTGCTGCGCTACGTCTCAACTTGATGGTATCCGTGGCAAACCCCAACCCGGTGCGTCGGACGGTGAACGTGCCCGGTTCTCAAACGCCGTAATGTTACTCACTTCGCGTTGTCCCCGGCAGGCGGATCGTACTGCAACCGGATCACGAGGCCGTCGGCTATTTTGGCGACCCTGTGAAGTGTCGCAACACCAAGACGGGGCAGGGGGCCAGCCGCACGACGCGTTCGGCGACCGATCCGATCAGGAGACGCTTGAGGCCGGTTCTGCCGTGGGAAGGGAGGACGATTAGGTCTGCATTGTGCTCGGACGCGACGCGGCAGATTTCCGCGCCAGGATCCCCGATGGCGACTTCCATAACATCCAGGGACTGGTCGCCCTCGCTTAGCCACTCCTGGAATGCGGCGGTGGCATGCTCAATGCGGGAGGCCGGCTTGACGGTGCTCAAGAGGTTGCCCGGTTCGGCGGGCGAAAGATCTGGTAGGACATGGACGCCCATCAAGACGCCTGCCTCACCCTGCCCGTTGCGCTGGGAAATATCCGCTGCGACAGAGACCGCCGCGCGTGCTTGGTCAGAAAAATCAACCGGGACTAAAATGCGTTGCCTGGGGGACCACATTGCGCTTCCACTTTCTCGTCTGAATTGGACGGACTGCCAGAAATTGTTAGCAACACGTCAACGTCATTGGTTGGAAAATATCTGCCGTCATTGAGGCCCATTAGAAACGCCTCGACATACCGGTGAAACGCCACGTCACGTCCGCCGTTTCCGCCTGCGGACACCGCATCGCGGCAGGGGGACTGCGCCGGGGTGGGCGAGGTGCATTACTTCATTTCGCTTCGCTGGAGCCCTCGTGGACGCCATGGCCGGCGGGCTGCTTGAAGGTCAGCACAGGGCACTTCGCCCGGCGGACGACCGCTTCCGCCACGCTGCCCATCAAGAGGCGGAGCAAGCCGGTGCGTCCATGCGTGCCCAATACGATCATGTCGACTCCCTCTTCTTCGGCCAGCTTGACCATGGCCGATGCAGGATCGCCGGTGATCAACCGATGCTCGTACGAAACCTGAGGATCTGATGGTTTGACATCCACCAGCATCTTCTTGAGATCTTCGGTGGCAGGCTCCGGGATGCCGTAGTAAAGCTCGCCTCCCCCGTAAGCCAATGGCGGCTCTTCCACATGGACAATCAATAGCCGCGCTCCGGAGTCTCGCGCCAGCATGGTGGCCAACTCCATCGCCGCATCTCCGGTGTGCGAAAAATCGGTCGGAAACAGAATTGTCTTGGCTTTCATTGCCTGATCTCCCGAATGAAGCGGAGTGAAACGGTGAAAAGCTCGTGTGCGATTATATCATTTGCAATCGCCAATCGTCTGCGTTTATCATTCTGCCATGATCCGTTAACACATGAAGCAATTATTGGGCCAAACATGCGGAACAAGCATTCGCGAGTTTTCGGTGGCACCGATGTTCCGCCAGCGACGACGGAACGGTCGACACTGGATTCAAACGCCAGGTGTCGATGACTACGGTGCTGCTTACCTTTGCCGTCTCGGTGATCGTGATTGTGATTGCCGGAACGGTTCTTACGTGGTGCGCCGATGCCATCGCCGAGCATACCGGATTGGGCAAACTGTTTGTGGGGAGTGTCTTTCTTGCCGGGGCCACGTCCCTGCCGGAGTTGACGACGGGATTAAGCGCGATTTGGCTTGACTTGCCAGACTTGGCGGTGGG
>JAUIHJ010000731.1 GCA_030432015.1 bacterium | reverse complement strand
GCGTCCAAGTCTGGCGGGGTGGACATCGTCAATTCGCTGGCGAGTAGCGATTCGAGAATACTCAGTTCCTCCGCCGTCGCATGTCGGCTGGTACAAAGTCGAAATCCATAGTCAAGCCGCTGCCGGTCCGTTTCGCCCACCGCCCTCATGCGTTTGGCAAAGGCAATGGCACACTCGACGAAGGCAGGGTCATTGAGGGTCGTGAGCGCTTGAAGCGAGGTATTACTCCGCGCACGTCGGGTCACGCAGTACTCACGATTCGGAGCGTCGAACACAAAAAAACTGGGGTACGGCATCGAGCGTCGCCAGAATGTGTACATGCCGCGCCGATAGCGCGCACCGCCGTGACTCGATTGCCACTGCTCCGGGACTCCGTAGTTAATCTCGACTTCCTCGTAGATGCCTGCCGGCTGTGGTGGATAGACGGGCCTGCCTCCCATGGTTTGATCCAATAGCCCGCTTACGGCAAGTGCCCCATCACGAATGCATTCGGCTTCGAGTCGAAACCTGGGTCCGCGCGCGAGCAGGCGGTTGTCCGGGTCGCGTTCCCAAATCGTCGGTTGGACGGATGACGACTGGCGATAGGTCGCGGACATGACAATTCGCTTGAGAGTCCGCTTGATGTCCCAGCCGCTTGCCACAAAGGAATGGGCTAAGTGGTCCAGCAGTTCGGGATGCTCAGGTAATTCACCCCGTGTGCCGAAATCCTCGGTCGTTCGCACAATGCCGCGCCCAAACAGCTTTTCCCACATCCGATTCACCGCGACACGTGCGGCCAGCGGGTTGGAGTCGCTCACAAGCCATTTCGCAAAGTCAAGCCGATCGCGCACGTAGTCAGAGGACTGCGGGAGGAGACGCGGGATGCCGGGAAAGACCCGTTTCCCAGGGCGTTGAAAGTCACCCTGCAAGTGAACGAACGTGGTACGCGGTTGCTCCCGCCGCTGCATAACCATCGCGCCGGCCGCCTGGGCAAGTTCATCGCGCCGGGTTAACAGGTCTCTGATTTCCGGATCCAATTCAATCTCGCCGCCATTCTGAAGTAGATCGCGTTCACGCGCGGCAAACTTCTTACTGAGACGATCGAATTCGGCTCCTAATTCGTGATCTCCCACCAACAACGGCCCAGGCAATTCCCCTTTCCTTCCGCCACCATCGGCGGTGTCATTAAAGAAAGCGAACATCTGGTAGAATTCTTCCTGACGTACCGCGTCGTAAGGGTGGTTATGACATTGGGCACACCCAACGGTGATCCCCAGCCAGACCAGACCCGTTGTCTCGACTCGATCGTAGACGGCTTTGACACGAAATTCTTCGGGGTCAATCCCGGCCTCCTGATTGAACATCGTGTTCCGATGGAAGCCAGTCGCAATGCGTTGTTCGAGCGTGGCGTTTGGTATCAGGTCTCCCGCAAGTTGTTCGATGGTGAATTGATCGAACGGCATGTTTTGATTGAATGCGTCGATCACCCAATCGCGATAACGCCACATGGGTCTGGGAGTATCGCGATGGTACCCGTTGGAATCCGCATACCTCGCCAGATCGAGCCAGTAGCGTCCCCAATGTTCACCGAATTGCGGAGACGCCAACAGCCGATCCACCAAACGCGGGTAAGCGTCAGGTGCGGCATCGTTCACAAAAGCGTCGATCTCCTCGATGGTTGGCGGCAAGCCTGTGAGGTCGAGTGAAACGCGGCGGACGAGTGTTTCGGGAGAAGCTTCCGCCGACGGCGCAAGGCCGTTCTGAATCAATCGCGCGTAGACGAACGCGTCGACAGAATTACGGTGCCATTCACCTCGCGCCGATTCTTCGAGCGGGTAGGACTTGATAGGCTGAAACGCCCAATGCGCACTGGCCGCCTGCTCGGCCGCGTCTCCGTAGGCCGATTCCAACGTGACCGCCTCAGTGTCGATCCACTTGGCAATGAGCGCCAACTCGTCCGGCGCTAAGGACTCCGAGTCGCTCGGCATCGCTGGCGCGTCACCGCTGACCGACTGCAACAATGGGCTCTCCATGCTGTGCCCGGCGACAATCACCACACCCTGATTCGAGCCGCGAAATATCCCCGTGAGAGTATCCAGCCTTAAGCCATTCTCTTGAACGCTGGGCCCGTGACACCTCACGCAATGCGCCTGCAGAATGGGTGCGACATGCTCCCGGTAGCTGACCGTGTCCCGCCGATTCGTGGCCGACTCGCTGGCCGGCATATGCTGCGCTATCTCAGCACGCTGGCAGCCGGCAATTACGCACAAGAGCGGCAGGCAAATCGCTGCAACGGTCGGCCAACTTCGATTCAATTGCCACACCCTCATTATGCCCAAGCAGGAACGCTCGGTCCTGCGCCAGTGCTCTGGTGCGCCAATGCGCGTTGCAGGCAGCGGACTCCTGCTAGCCTAGTTGCGCGTTCGTTGCGTACAAGCGTATTCTCGCTCTCGATTCACAACGGGCAAACGCATTGCACATAGCCGCGACATTCGCGATTTTCGTTACTGTCGCGAGGGATGGCAGGACGCGCGCATGCGCAATCTTGCGGCGAGCCGCGCTGACCAGCAAACTCGGCCTTCAACGCGTGGCTTCAAGAAACATCCGAGCCGCCACTTCCGGATCCTTCGCAGCCGTGATGGCGCTCGCCACGGCGACGCGTGTAAACCCGCTTGCCTGGACCGCGGACAGATTCGTCAGATCAATTCCGCCGATCGCAAAAGCCGGCAGGCTGATCTCACGGCTAACCGACTGTAAGAACTCCAGGCCGGGAAATGCGTCAAACGTTTTCGTTCGGGACGGAAACGTGGGACCACATCCGATGTAGTTTGCACCATCGATCACGGCCTGGCGCGCTTGCGGGAGAGAATGGGTCGAAACGCCGACCAGCATGCCGGTCCCGACGATCGCTCGCACTTCGGCAACGGCAAGATCGTCCTGTCCCACGTGCACGCCGTCCGCTTGCGTCAGGAGCGCGAGGTCGGGCCGGTTGTTCATGATGAACCGAGTCTCGGTGCCACGTGTTCGTTCGCGCAGGCAGCGTGCGCGCGCGACCAGTTGTCGGTCATCAAGCTGCGGTGCGCGGAGCTGCACGAGTTGCACGCCTGCGCGGACCATGACATCAACCGTTGCGGCAAACGCTTCCAAGGAATCGCCGCCGTCGATCAGCACGTACACGTTCGCCGGGCCGAGCCGTCTTTGCGAAGTGTCGGTCAATTCGACCGCCCGACCCTGTGTATACGCACGGTAGCGAAGTTGCTCGATCCGCCCGGCGACGTCAGCAGAGAGTGGCTTGAGGAATTCTTCGAGGCTGCGAAGGGACTGTTCCACCCGCTTTTGATTGGCCGCCGCGACGTCGCGCACATCACGCCGCACAAACTCACTGGAGGTTGCCACCTGGGTGCCAACATCCTGTTCCGTCGCTCGGGCAGCGCAGAGCGATTCGCGCGAGACACCGCGTAAAATCTCCGTCAAATCGTGCCGCAGTTGCTTCTGCCGTTGCGACAGGTGAACATCTCCCAGGACGAATCGAATATATTCCTCCACGACACGCATCCCCTCGGCCGCCCGATTTGCGTTGGCGTCGACAATTCGCAGCAGTGATGCGTCATGTTCCTGAGGGACGGATGGTTCGAGACTCACGGGGAGGAATCCGGAAAGATGAGAAGGAATTCAGGCACGCAGGGTGTCGTGGCGCGACAGGGCATTCTATCAGGATTAGGCCCCGTGATTCGCACCGGGGCGGTGCGACTCATGCCATGAACGCGTTTGGCGAGTCCTGCCGGTTCTAGCGACGATGCGGGAAAGGGCCGGCCCGTTTTTCCTAACTCCTGACGAGTTAAATACTTGCCTTGCCCATCTGGAAACCTGAAGTTACAATTCCGAGGCACCTTTTCATTTTCACCGTATTCGCTTTCGCCGCAGTCGGCTCGATGGATTGAAGCAGCCACGATGGCCGCCAAGGCAAGAAGGACGTATCTTTGCTAGCTGCACCTCCGGGGTTTCAAAGTACGTACGCGATACGCTTGCCGCCACGTGAAATGAGCTGCGAACTGAGCGCTGCCCAGTCGCGTCGATTTCCACGCGTCGGACGACGGTCGCACCGCGGAGAATCGAAAAACACACCCAGCCGGC
>JAUIHJ010000730.1 GCA_030432015.1 bacterium | reverse complement strand
GCGTATCCACCAGCCCCGCGCCAAAGTGCCATTGCCACAAACGATTGACGATGACTCGACGGACGAGCGGGTTGTCCGGATGCGTAATCCAACGCGCCAGCGCTGCACGACGCTCCCCTTCACCGGTTTCCAACGTACCCAGCCGGGCATCAAGCATTGCCAACGACGAGAATGCTGCGGGAGTCACCGCGTCGCCATGCGGTGATTCCGGATCGCCACGCGTCAGCACACGCACTGCCGGAACGGCCTGCTCTCCGACAACTCCATAAAACCGCGGCGGCGGCCCGAGCGATTCAAGCGCTGCATCGACTTGCTCGCGTTGCACCTTAAGTTCCGCACGGCGCCTGCGCGTTTCCTCGTTCAGGATGGGTGGCGAAGCCAGCGTTACCTGCGGGTCGCCGAAGCCGATCTGATCCATGCCGTAGCCATTACCGCCATCAGTCGAAACCAACGTCAGAAAGCGAGCGGAAGCCGGCAATTCCACGTCGATCGGCTTCAATCCATCAGTGCGCCGCAGCTTAGGAAACTCTGCGACCATGTGGCCATCGACAAACACCCAAGCGTCGGCAAAATGGTTGCCCACCGCGCCGAAGTAGCCGACTTTGGCCATGAATCGCATCGACGCTCGATGCTCGGAGTCGGAGTCGGAGTCGGAGTCGTCTTTAGGACTCGACTCGGCGTTTCGAGCGACACGGCGCATCGCCGCGACATCAAACGTGATCCCGGCATTCGCGTGCAGTCCCAACAAACTGTGGCCGCCTTCCGTGAAGTCAATTCCGTCCAGCTCAGGAGAATGCTGACTCGCGACGGGCCCGTTGCGAATCATGTCCCACGCGTTGCCTGATGTCGTTGGCAAGCCCGAAACCGTAACGCCCGTTGAACTGACGGGAATCATTGCCTGGCCGCTGTCGCCGTCCGGAATGAACACGCCATCGACGAACTCAAACGGCGACGGCGAAAACCTGTTCGTCACAACGTTTCCGAGCTTGCCGAAATCGCGAGTTTGCACCTTGGCGTTGCGAGGGTCGATGGCATGACGATACGTTCCCGTGCGAAATCCATTTCCACCGCCGACGATGTCCGCGAGATTCAGTCCCTCGCCTTCAAGTCGCCCGAGTTCGAAGTCAAGCTGGTTACGTCGAGCAATCAATTCCTGTTGCTGCATTTCGTACTGCGCAAGGGCCGCATCGCTGACAACTCGATCATCGCGTTTCACTCCCGCGAAGACGGCTCGCAACTGGTAATACTCCTGTTGCGAAATTGGATCGAGCTTGTGGTCGTGGCACCTCGCACAATTGACGGTCATCGCCATCGTGGCCGTCATTACCTGTGTCGCCATATCATCCAGATCAAGTGACCTGGCAGACCGACGAAGCAGCGGGCTCTTTGTCTCCACCTGTCCGACAAAGTCCCACGGTCCGGCCGCTAAGAATCCGGTCGCAATAACCGCCTGCTCGTCGTTCGGCCAGAGGATGTCGCCGGCGATCTGCTCCTGCAGAAATCGATCGAACGGCTTGTCTTCGTTGAACGCTCGAATCACATAATCGCGATATCGCCACGCGTTGTCTCGTCGTTTGTCGCGTTCAAATCCGTGCGTGTCCGCGTAGTGCGCGATATCCAGCCAGTGCCGCGCAAAACGTTCGCCATAATGTGGAGATTCCAACATCCGCTCCACAAGGTGATTGTAAGCGTTCGGATCCGTGTTGTTGATAAACGCTTCGACGGCTTCCGGCGTCGGCGGCAATCCGTGCAGGTCGAATGACAGGCGACGAATGAGCGTGCGACGATCGGCACGCGGGCTCATCGTCAGGTTGTGTTTCGCAAGCTGCGCCCGAATGAATTCGTCGATGTTCCCGCCGGTGGATTTCAATGGCTGATACGCCCACCACGAAGCATCCGCCTTCGCCTTCTCTTTGATAACCACGCCATTGGGCCATGTCGCCCCCTGATCGATCCATTGCCGCAGGATGTTCAGTTCTGCGTCAGCGAGCGGCTTCGCCTCTTTCGGCATGGCTGGCGGCTCGCCATTCTGCGACGTGACCAACTCGATCAGATAACTCGCAGCGGAATCCCCGGCGATGAGATACGCATTCGATTTCAGATCCTCAATCGTCGCTAAGGAGACGTCACCCTTGCTGGTCCCCGGTGAATGGCAACGGATGCAATTCCGCTCGAAGATCGGCGCGACCTGTCGCTCAAAATCAATCGGCCCATCGTTCGCCCAGACCGATCCACTGAATGTCAATAGCATGAGTGCGAATGCCTGCCTGCGAGCTGTCATGCTTGAGCCTCCTTCTTCAACCGCGACAGGACGACTTCCATATGCTCCCGCATGGCCCGTTCAGCCGCGTCCGGGTCATGATCGGTGATTGCGGTGACGATCTCTCGATGCAGACGGCGCCCGAGTTTATTCTCGCGCGGCGACGGTGTCGTTTGCGCCATCTGTGTCACGACAAACTCGTAAATCACTTCCATCAAGTTCTGCATCAACTCGTTGCCGGCGGCGTGCAGAATACGGCGGTGGAACTTGAAGTCAATTTCCAGCAGATCCTCGTACGGACGATCGACCGAATTGAGTTCCTTCAGCATCCGTTTCAATGCGACAACGTCTTCGACCGTGGCCCGCTCCGCCGCCTGACGCACGGCCTGCACTTCCATGGCGGCACGAAGTTCGGCATAAGCGAGCAGTTCGCGCGGCGCAAGCGTCACAGCCGTCCGCAGCAATTGCACACAATTTGCAAGCCGGTCTCTGCTCGCCACAAAGGTGCCGTTTCCACGCTGAATCTCAATCAGCCCGAGCCCCTGCAGCCGAGCCAGCGCCTCGCGCAGCACCGGCCGACTGACCTGTAATTGTTCGACCAGCTCCAGCTCCCCAGGCAACCGTTCCCCGGCGGCGAGTTTCTGTTCGGTAATCACGTCCCGAATCCGCTCGACCACCTGATCCACAGACGACCGCCGCGGAATCGGCTTCAACTCAAGGCTCATCGCCACTCCCTCAAAGAAACATCAGATGTCAGACATCTTAATTCCTGGCAAGCAAGCGTCAACGGCGCAACCAAGCGCTGCACCGCGCCCAGGCAAGTCCGAACGCTGGGACCCGGCACGCAAACAGGTGCGGCCACGGGACTTTTCCCAACCTCGCCGCCCGCCAAGTGGACGTGTTTTGTCCAGTCACCACCCTTGATTCCGTATCGCCGTATGCGGCGGTTGCGATCAGATACGCCGGCGGTGCGTTCGTCGCGACTTGGATTTTCCACTCTCTCCTTGACGTCACGCTCCCGCAGTGATATCGTTGATCGTAGATGAACGATAAAGGAATCTCATGGCGAAGCGAATTACCAACCAGCGTTGCGATTCGACGCCGGTGAAGCTGCAGGCCGATCCGACTGCGGACGATTTTGCCAAGCTCGCGTGGGCAGTTGCTCATCCAGCTCGCGTGCAGATCGTGCGGCTCTTGATTGGTCGCGAAGGCTGTGTCTGTGGCGAAATCGTGGACTGTTTGCCGCTGGCACAATCGACCGTTTCTCAGCACCTGAAAGTTCTGAAGGAGTCTGGATTAATCCAAGGCGAAGTGGATGGACCAAAAGTCTGCTACTGCATCAACCCCCAACGGCTCGCCCAACTTAAGGCGTTCGTGGCTGAACTATGACCTTGTGTTTTTTTGCCGCGACCTATCGTATATCGCCGATGAACGATGCCGTTTCCCTGGACCTCGTAACGATCAAGGAGACCCATAATGACAAGAGTCCGAATCTACGATCAGGCGATGTGTTGTTCGACCGGTGTTTGCGGCCCGCAGGTCGACCCGGTGTTACCTGCGTTCGCTGCGGATCTTGATTGGCTGAAAGATCAAGGTCACGACGTCGTGCGGTTCAACCTTGCGCAGGACCCTGGCGAGTTCGTTAAGAATTCGGCCGTTCAGAAATTGCTGGCCTGCGACGGCATCGCGTGTTTGCCATTGGTGATTGTTGACGATCGCATCGTTAGTCGCAGCGAATATCCGTCGCGTGAACAGCTTGCAATCTGGACGGGAACTGCGACCAGGCCGAATCAGGCTCTGCCAACAGCTTCCGATTCGGGCTGTTGCGGCGGCGCCACGGATTGCTGCTAGCCACTGG
>JAUIHJ010000729.1 GCA_030432015.1 bacterium | reverse complement strand
GCACCGGCGTTGCAGCCCTGCTTCGAGAGGGCCTGCAGCGCGTCATACGCGAACGAAACCGGCTGCGGTTGAGACTGTCCGCTGACGACGATCTTGGCAACTGCTTCCTGTCCGCCGACCCGGACAACGATCTCCGCAGCGCCATCCTTCCCAGGGCGACCGACGGACTGCGCGACCTCGACGATCTCAGAATTGCTCGACACGAATTCCGAGTCATGCGTCAGATCGCGAACCTCGCCATTGGCGTAATGACCGGTTACGACAAACTGAATCTGCTCGCGGACTCCCCGCAATTCAAAGTTTGCCGGAAAAACAGCAATCGACTCTGGCTGGCCGATGGTGCTGGTTTCGGGAGACCCGGCAGCGGCGGTCGCGTCGTCGCCATGCAGCGAAGCGGCAGCCAGGCATACGAAGGTTGCGAACGCCCAAGCGACCACACCGGAAACGCCCGCTGTGCCGCGGTGCCTGGTCACGGGCAGGCCGATCCGTCCGCATGTTCGTCCGTGTTGATTCATGGTCATCGGTTTTACCATTGCTCCCAGGAAATATATTCAGAAAACTTGACGTGACGGATCAGCCACCCGCCGGCGCGGCAACTTCCAACGCAACGTTCTTGGTGACGATCTGGCCCTGACCTTTCAGGGCACCGTATCCGACGATGCGCACGTCGTGGGACTGTGGCCCTGCAGCCTTGGGGCCCTTGATCGTGATTGTGTAACTGTCTTTATCCTGCTTGACGGCATAAGAAAACGGCGCCGCCAGACCTTCCAATGCGACGGTGATTGGGTCCTTGAATTCCTTGTCCTTCCGTTCCAGCGTCAACGTCACGGACGCCTCACCCTTGTCGACGGGGAAGGCGACTTTGTCAGCGCCGAGTTTGGTGTCAAAAAACGGGTCGGCCGCCGGCGCTGTGGCGACTGTCAGAAGTCCATCGATCCAGGCAGGCGGATATGAGATGACCGGCGTGCGTGTGCGAACCAGATCCGAGGTTGAAACGATCGAAGCCAGTTGCCGCCCGTCGTGCTCGGCGGTTCCAATCATTCGCAAAGCGTGGAGTTCAGCAGCCTCGGCCGTCGGCGGCACCACGACGATGACGCGGTGGGCTTTGGCACCCTGTGGGATGATGTGGTTGATCAGTTGAAATGGCACAGTCGGGTCATCGAGGGAGAGCACGATGGGGCCGTCATAGCCGCGGCGGGCACATTGCACATCCAAGGCAAACGCGCCGGACTTCAGCGCGGTGATGAACTTGGTTGGCGTGGCCTTGTCGTTCTTCAACGACAAGGAAAAGCCGACGTTGGATGCCATCTCGACACGGTAGGCGAATTCGGGCCCGCCTCGACGCAGCAGATCGTAGACCACCAGGTGGTAAATCCCGTCGGCGGCAAACGTATGGGCCAACGTAAACTCCTCTTCCGCGCTGACCGCCGTCTCGGCCAATTGGCCACCGTCTGCCTTGAGGAGTCGCATAAAGAGCAGCGACGGCGAGCCCAGGCTGCGCGAGACCGCTTGGAATGAAATCGCCTGCCCTTTTACGGCAGCAAACTGAAAACAATCACGATCGGCGGCGTCACCCAGGATTCCGTTGACGGCGCAGGGTAATGTGACCTGCGAGGCAATCTTGATGTCGTTGTTCGGCTCGCTTTCCATCAACTCCGGCAGGTCGCTCGCGACCAGCGTCGCGGTCGCCGCCGATTTTCCATCCGGGAATTTCGCGTTCACACGGACTCGACCGGAACGCACGTCGTCGGGGATGCGAAGGAAGACAGGAACGGTCCCGTCGGTCGACGTCCCGGCGAAATCGAATTTCGCGGTGGAGCCTAGGCGGCCGCCCATGGGGTAGGGCGAACTCACCAGGGGGAAATCGCCGACGCGTAGCCGGTAGCGCCCGCCGCCTCGATATTGGTTGTCGTACACTTCCAGGATGTAGTCGCCATCGGCCGCGAAGACGTGCGCGAAACGGCAGTCTGATCCCAGGGCAGGGTCGTCATCGGCATACCGTAACTCGTTGCCCGCCGCATCCAGGAGCCGTAGTACCGGGTCAAACGCTGAACCCGCGCGGGCGGCGACGACTTCGGCGGCAATCCGCTGTCCCTTCTTCGCCGTGAACTTGTAATGGTCGAATTGGGCGCCGCTGGAAAGGCCGTCCACCGCCATTGGCAACGTTATCGCCTGGGCCGCGGCAAGCGAAGTATTCTTGCCGTTATCGGGGGTCGTCGATAGATCATCGACACTGAGATACGCGACGTCAGATGTTCCCGCGGCATTGCCAACGACCAAACCGCCAATCCCAACCGGCATCTCGGCATCCAGTGTCACCTTGCACGTTCGACTTGTCAGATCCTTCTGGCCCGCTTCGGCCGGAACGATTTCGACCTTGGCGGGAAAACTCGTCCAGACACGCAAGGGATCATCCAGCTTCGTGCCGTGCAGTGTCAGTTCGATTGTCTGACCCGGTGTCACGGCACTCGGCACCGTGTGGGAGACGGCCGGCTGCGCATACGCTTTGACGGCAGCTAGCACGAAAAGCGAAAAGACGATCGTCCGCGAGTAAGGCATGAGAGGGTCCAGGTCGGGGGACGTTGTGGTGGGACTTCTAGGTGGACCCCTATTTTGAACGAATAAGTGCGGGTAGTCAACAAAATGCCGAATTCGGTCGCGGTTCACTTTGATTCTGAGAATTTTGGCGGGCCGGGCTGACGGCTCTTAGAATGACGGCATGACCGACAACGAACACAACCCAGACCCAAACGCCAACGCGGCCTGCATCGTGGCCGAGTCCACTCCAGCAAGCGAAGTGCCGCCCGATGTCGAGGCCGCATGGCGGGAATGGTCCGCCGGAATCCAGAAAGTGGATGAACGCGGCATGACGCTGCTTAGGGCTGCGTTTGAGGCAGGGTACGAGGCTCGTTCGCAGGCTGACTGAACAGCCGTCATTAAAGTCTTTGACCTGGAAACGCGATATTTCCAGGTTTTGTATCGAGGTAGTAAATCCCGACACGCTCCAGTTGACCGACTATTGATAACACTTGCGGCCACCGGTCGCCCCACAACTCCTGTTGATTGGCTTGGTGTTCCAGCATAATATCCTCTGGATACTCTGGCGGAAAATCGACGTGCGCCTTCCCGAAGTCTAGAATAAATGGAGGCTGAACGATTTCCATTTCGATAGCCATTTCCCATTCGTCGTACAGAAACACTGTTGGGATGTCAAAGCCGTCAATCGACGTGATGCCTCGTTCTGCTAGACGCTGGTAGCTGCGGCGTTCGTTTTTGAATGCTTTGTCGCGATCGAAGATCTTGATTGCCGTTCTGTCATCACTTTTACCGACCCATCCATCTTGGCCAGAGCCAAGTTTATCGACGATTTGTATGCGACGCTTCCTCGCATAGAGCAAAACTCGACGAGGAAGTTGATCTGGAGTTAACATGACCAGCCTGATATCTAGCGACGGCACTGGCTACGACAGCCATTCTGCAAATATCACGATGTACATGGTAATTGGCGAACTGCGGCTCCCAATAAGAAAGGTCGGGAGAACCTTCGCGATCCTGAGAGAATCAGCAGATGTGCCGGCTGGAACGCAAGTGACGATAGAGATAACTGTTGATGGATCTATCCACTCCCATATTGTCGTTCTCGTTCACCCATTGAGCCACGATTCTCTCGAGGTGAGCTTCTTTTAGTCTAATCGTCCAAATGATCCAGAAGTGGCATCGCCTTATACTTCGGCAGCGCTTTGTCGAGTCTTTTCGCAAAGTCATCCCAGTCGTCGGACGACTTCATCAGCGCGATCAAGGCTGAAATATGCTCTTGAAGCTTCGGGTGGCCAACGTCATCTGTGAGCCACTGATGATAACTGTGCTATCTATGGCCCCGGCGAGTTTTTGGGATCTTCTTCTTTAGGTCCTCTAGCACCCCAGGGGCCAGCCGCTTGTAGACAAGGTTGCTCGTCCAGTGGCCAACATACTGCGGCGGGTTCTTTTGTGATGGGAGATATAACCGAAAGATGTGTTCTGTGAAGAATTGAAAAGGCGTCGTATCCTGCTGGTGAAGATTTACAGTTTGTTTCATCAGCGGCCCAACAAGGGCAACGGAGGATACGCCATGAGCAAGGTTACGAC
>JAUIHJ010000728.1 GCA_030432015.1 bacterium | reverse complement strand
CTGGAAGTCGATCAACTGCCGCGCCGCGTTGATCCGGGTCCTTTCGTCGTTCTCGTCAGCGGCCGCCACGCGGACCAGTGAGGCGACGATTTCCGCCGCATAGGATTCCAGCGTGCGACTACCCCACGCTGCGGCCAGCCGAACCATCGGTCCCCTCGCCGACGCAGGTAACCTCTCCAGGACAGCGATGATGTTGGCTTCGTCGAGTTCCGTTAGCGGCCGTGGTGCTTTGCTGGGTGTTCCCCGCACTAGACCCTGGGTGATCGCGCCGGCCGTTTCCGGCGACGAGGTGGCCAACGCCGCCAGCAGCGGACTCAACGACGTGGGCGGATCTCCCCCGGAACTTCGCGCGTGATGTTCGGCCACGATCGAAACCGTCGCCAGAGCGGATTCGCCTAAATCGCTCTGCGTTGCAACGGCCGCCAGGAAGTCAGTGCTATGTGCGGCCGCCGCCGAGGTCAATGCGTCCGAAAGCCATCGGTCAGCAGGCGTTAGCGAGGTCAGGACGTCGACCAGCGCCGGCCCGACCCCGGCGTTGGCGTCGATGCTCAACGCCGAGGTCTCCGCAAGTGCCAGCAGCGCGGCCAGGCGAACCTGCTGATCGGAGTCGGTCAAGAGTGCTCCGGCGAGCCGCGGCGAGGATTGCGCGTCGCGGGGCAGTACCAACGCCGCCGTCCGCCGCACGCCTGCTGATTGATGCACGCAGGCTGCCATCACAGCCGCCAACGCTTGGGCATCGCCCTCGTGTCCTGTCACCGCACCCAGCCCCTGCAATGTCCAGAGGGCATGGATCGCACCCACGTTCAAGCCGATCTCGTCGACGCCTGGATCGCGCACCAGTTGGATCAGCGACGGCACCACATCGCGCTGTCCACGCTCGACCAATAATCGCTGGGCATGCTGTCGCCATAACATGGTCGGATGCTTCAGCGTCGCAACGAGCGTTTCCGGGCTCGCGCGGCTCAAATCAAGATCGTCGGACGTTGCAGAGGTTGGCGTGCCGGCGCGATCGCCTAAATAGACGACACGATAAATCCGACCGTGTCGTTTGTCGCGCAGATCGGTTTCGTAGGCATTCCCCTTACCCGTCTTGAAGCCGGCGGGTGTCGGGTTATGCTGCACGATGTAATTGTACCAATCCAGGATCCAAACGTTTCCGTCGGGACCGACCTCGGCCATGATGGGGGCCGACCATTCGTCGTCGCTGGCAAACAGGTTGAAGCGGTTGCGGGAACGAAAGTCAGCCCGGTCCGGCTGCAACACAAACGTGCCCACCAGGTGGCCGGTCGGTCCGCAAACAAATGCGGTGCGATTCCAGTATTCGCGTGGATAGGTCCGCGCCGTATACAACGCATGTCCAGCACCCGCGGTGTAGCCGCCGTGTTGATCGACCTGTCTGATCTTGACAGTGATCGGTTGGAACAAGTGAGTGTCCGCAATCGTACCAAGTTGCGAAGCCGACCAGCCGCGGACGCGTTCGTAATAGCGATTGGCAATCGGCATGTAGACGCTGGGATTGCGGTTGGCGGTCGAACCAAACACGATCCCTTCCTCGCTGATTCCCAGGCCCCAGGTGTTGTTGTTGGTAGATCGGATGAATTCGATTTCAGACCCGTCCGGTCGAAAGCGAAAGAAACCCATCCGAAAGCCCTGAGCCGGCTTGTCATCGCTGGTCGGTTCCGATTGGTTGTAGCCCTGCATGGCCCAGATCCAATTGTCCAGACCGTAGCGAAAGTTACTGACCCCGCCGTGCGTGTCCCGCATGTTCCAGCCCTTGAACAGGACGCGACGCACGTCCGCCCGGTCGTCGCCGGTGGTGTCCTTCAAGTACAAGGTTTGGATGCCGTCTTGAACGATGACGCCGCCGCGGCTGAAGGTCAAGCTGGTAGGGATGCTCAGCCCTTCGGCGAACACGGTGAACTTGTCGGCCCGTCCGTCGCCATTGGTGTCTTCACAAATTTTGATGCGATCCCTTCCCTGGCCCGCCGGCTTGAGTTCGTTGGGATAGTCGACCGTTTCGCCGACCCAAAGGCGCCCTCGCTCGTCCCAGGCCATGCAGATCGGCTTGGTAATGTCGGGATCGCTGGCGAACAGTCTCACTTCAAAGCCTTGCGGTACGACCGTGTGCTTGATCGCTTCGTCTGCCGGGAGCGGTTGCTGCATCTTGGTGATCGGCTTGCCCATCACGCCCCAGCGATCCGAAGGAGGATAGAAAGGGACGTCCGCTTCGACGAACTCAAACGGTTTGACGTCGGTTCGTAGTGGTCGCATCGCGGGCACGGGGAACGCCGCCGGGTCGGTGTACGCGGGCACGTTTCTGGGATCTTGGCCGACGGCCCAGCGAATTCCCCGTTCGACCAGATTCTGAAAACCGGCATGCTCGAACGTCCGCTGATCGTGGCCCCACGCGGTATAGAAGACGCGGCCGGCGCCATGAGTCCGCACCCACGTCCACGGCTCGCGGCCGTCGGCGTCGACGCGATACTCGAGCACGGTGCGATCTTGCTCGTTGTGCAGATGATGAACATAGGTTTCGTCCCAACTCTCGAAACTCCCGTAACCCTTCATGACGGGGTGGCGGGGCGCGGCGATCTGAGTGCCAAAAATGCCGGTCCCATGCCGCTGAAACTGCGCGCCGACCAACTGCACATATTTTGCGGAGTTGCGAAAGCAGTACGAAGCACAATGCAAGGGTACGAAGCCCTTGCCGCCGGCGACGAAGTCGAGCAGTGCTTGCTCTTGCGACGGCGAGATGGCGTCAATGTTGGCGTAGACGATCAGCGCGTCGTAGGGCGCCAGGCCGGTTTTGCTGAGCTGATGAAGTTCTTCGGTGTAGGTGATCTCAATGCCACGGGCACGCATGGCCGGAATCAACTCGGCCGCTCGGTCGGCGGGACGGTGGTGGCCCTGATCACCGAGAAACAATGCCTTGATTGTTGCCGACGAGTCCTGTGAATCGTCGGCAGCCAATTGGACGGATGAGAAATGTAAACAACTCAAGAACAGAGCAAAGAACAAGATCGGGCAAGTCCTGCGAGCACGAAGAAGCCCGGTAGGGGTCACAGGCAAAAGCCTGGGCTGCGAGCACGTGGAATGCTGGACGGAACCGCATGAGTCCCAACGGGGTGGCAGAAGTCTGCACGCGACGGACCTGCCGCTCGGTTGGGACGCCCTTGATCTGCTCCGAGTTCCCTGGGGCCCGCTCACCAGGATGCGGCATGCGGCCGCAATGCGGCGGCGACGATCCTGAAGTGACACGATGATACGAATTGCCAACCGAACGCAACAAGGAACTGTCAAGTACGCAGGCATAAGGTTGAATCCTCGTAAAATGCTCTAAATGACCGAGTGCAATTCGGCGACCATCCGGGACCGGCTCGTTTTTCGCCGCCCATCAGATTCAACTGCGGAAAAACCATCTGTCGGCGAAAAAGGTGCCTGTCCCGCTGACGGAGTGTGCGCTGGTGAATCGCGCTCGGCCATTTAGCAAGATGCTTTGCGATCAGTTGGCCAGCAAGCACGATTCCCGGGCAAACTGCGCGTTGGATAATGGCTTTCAGTTTACTTGGAATCGAAGTCCGTCACACCGGACCATTTCATAAGGATCCGTTCGCAGACCGCCCAGGCCGCTGCCGGTCGCTGCGCGGGTGAAGATGCTGTCGCCGGAGAATTCGAGCCAACGTTGTTCTGTGCGGGAACCCTCCCACCCTTGTTGTCCTTGGTTCCTTGTTGTGCGCGGGTCCTTGTTGTGCGTGGGTCTCCCGACCCCGCACCGGTCTCGACCGAAGGTCTCACGTGAACCACCCCGCTCCGAGATTGTGAGACCTGCGGTCAGGCGTCTCGACGAGGTCGGAGACCTGCGCCGAACAGGTCCGTAACCTGCGCTGAACAGGTCCGTAACCTGCGCTGAACAGGGTCGGAGACCTGCGCCGAAATCGGAGACCTGCGCCGAAATCGGAGACCTGCGCCGAAAGCTGCGTTGTCAGCACGAGCGATCCAATCATTGAATCCTGTCAGGTGAGCCGGCAGAGGTCCGGAAACTGCAATGGGGCACGGTCACGGTATGGTAACACTACGTGGCGCTTTCCAGCGAATCAGGATTAAACACCTATCATCCCTGCCTGGCAC
>JAUIHJ010000727.1 GCA_030432015.1 bacterium | reverse complement strand
CAGCAATGAATACTCCCGAAAATGACACGGACTCCGTGCCCAACGACTCCGCCAACGGCGTCACGAATGGAACCGCCAGTCGATGGTTGCTGTCGGCTCACGGGGCAACGACTGCCACACCGAAGTTTGGGTCGCAAAGTGTTATTACCACTGTCGTTGACAGCGATTGCCGAGTGGATGTCGTTGAAGAGTTGCTCCCAATGATTGTGGATAGTTTACGTCGGGAAGGGCGACCTACGGAGCCTGTAACGACCGATCTCCTCGAAGTCTCCACCCTCGTGGAACAGGTTCTAACTGAGGTCGCGGACCTGTGTCAGCCCTCCGCAGACATTGGCGAGGAGAAGGCCGCCTTGGACGTCGTTTTGGCTGCCAAGCAAGGACGGGGAACGGAAGTTGTAGCACGAATACGCGATGCTATCGCGCAAGTCGTCGAGCCAGTAATTGAGACGGTGCATCAAAGAATTCAGTCGCTGGCCGACAGTCCGCCAGACCGGCTCCGCGAACTCGGTAATGATACGCTTACTCTACTCACTCGGGCGAAGCCGGTGTTCGTAGACGCCGCGCCGACAATCCAACACGTGTCCGTTCAACTCGCGCGAGCAGCGGACGTCGTTGATCGCGCCGATGAGTTTGCAGGCGACGATCAGCAAGCTACGATCGGCACCTTCAAGGAACTCGCTCGTAACAAAGTGCGAGAGGCGTTTGCCGCCTTGGTTCATGAGCTAGTTCTGAAGTACTTGCTGAAGACTTGGGGGAAGCTGACCGACGCCGCAAAATCATTGCTTCACTTGGAAGGCGAACTCAATGGTCAGCTGGATGCCATGAATCTCGCGTGCCAAGGCTGGGCTCACGAGCAGCGCGAGATTGTTGCGGAGCCGCCTTGCAACACGACACTTCGCCTGACGGGTACTTCGTCAGAAGAGGCGATCGCTGGCGTTTTGGAGCGTCATCGCTTTGCGGGACGAGCGGATCTGGTCTCTCATCTCCTGGAGCGTGGAGTGATCCGATTGCGTGAGACATTGAAGGATCGAGCTCAGCAAGACATCGCGGCCCAACCGGCTGTGCAGCTGTTGTCTTCGGTTCCAGCCGCCGAAGCGTTTGCCGCGTTCCGTGACGTGCTGATTGACGAACTCGGACCCGAGGTCCAGACCGTCTACGGACGATTACAACGACATGGCATCGTGACTGTGCTCAAGACCTTGCTTCAACGTTCGCGCCTCACAAGTGACCCCGGCCCCCGAGCATCCACACGATTCAAACTCAATTCTTATCGCCTAGTCATCGTCTCGTTGCCCGAAGTGAAACGGTCGGACGATCATAAAGTACGGGAGATGATCACGCGAGCCTTGGACGCGAAGGCCGTGGTCGTGGTGGAGCATCCAGGAAGCTTCGACGAGATTGTTGTGCATCGTGTCGGAGGAGGCTGGCCGTGGCAAGTTTTACCTTCCAACGACCACTTCCGCAAGCAGTACGTTGATTCTGCCGCAGCCGGTCATCGCCCGCATCTCGTCGGAGTATTGCCCGAGTCTGCGCGAGGCGAAATCGATCCAGCCTATAACACTTCTAACAACGAAAGGTCGAATCATGGAGAAGTCTAGACGCGGTTACTATTTTCTATTGGGTGGCGGCGCGGGCTATGGTGCCGGCCGGGAAATCGAGCGGCTGCATCGCCGACATGATCGTCCCTTTCCGATGCGGCTGCACGCCATTGATAGCGACAAGACCTTGGGTGACAAGAAATGTCCGTTTCACAAATTCACGTTCATCGGCATGCAAGCGACCGAAGTTGATGCACTACGTGCAAACATCGAGCTATTTGGCAGTGCCGCCGAGATTATCGACCGCGACTTCCACGAATTTCTTCACCGGGAGGACGTCGCGGCGGGTTCGCGCGCCCGTCGGGCGTTGACACAGCTCTTTACGGCCTATCACGCTACTCAACTCATTGAAGACATGCGCCAACAGGTGCTGGAATTGATGAATGATGAAGAGGCCAGCCAGATCCAACCGGTGTTGGTCGGCTCCGCCGGTGGAGGCTGTGGATCTGCCCTGATGATCCTCCACGCGCTACTCCTCTCCGCTCCAGAAAGCCGAGATCAAATTCTGGCCGGATTCGATGACGCCATCTTGCGGCGTCCGATCGCTTTTGCCGCAGAACCGTACGCAATGGCGGACCAGAACAACGAGGTCCAGCAAAGTTTGATTTACGGAAACGCCTTCGCCTTTCGTCAGGAGGCTGGATATCTGCAGCAGCAAAGTCAACTGGCCGAAGCCAACTTGACAGGGCTGTCCAACTCAAGCGGCGTCGTGCTGAAGACGATTCAGCAGTTGCACCGACAGTTAGGCAATGCTGCTTTCTGGTACATGCGGCATGAACAGCAGATCGAGAGCATTAAAGCGAATTACGGTTTCACCAAGTACGGTGGCCGGGACGCGCCCGAGCGATACGCGGCGCAGGCGGGAGTAACCGGCGCCAACGGACAAGGAGCGACACCGTGACAAATCTACTCTATCACGCGGTCTTAGCCTGCATGTTGGGTGCGGCGAACGTCCCGTCCACCTTTCGCGTAGTCGTTTTGGACTGCTCTGGCAGTATGGATGCTGCCGAGGTGACCAGTTCGGACACGGCACGCCGCATCGACATCGCTGTTGATGAGATTCGTCAACTGGCGCGGCAATTGCCGCCATCGCTGGCCAACCCCTTAGGCTTGGTATTGTTTAACGATATTGCTCGCAGTCAGCAGTTCACGGATCTGTCCAGTTTGGAAGCTGCCCTTAATGAAATCGCTCCCAGCGGAGGAACGGCGATTTCACCGGGTTTAAGAGAGGCACACGCGCTCTTGCAGCAAGCCCCGCAGGCGACCTCCATGTTCGTTCTGCTCTACACGGACGGCGAGAATGGAGAATCGGACGGTGATCGGCTTGTTGCTGAGCAGGAAGTGGCCTTGGACCGACTGTTCGCCAGTCGCCATCAGCGGGGCCTGGCCACCCATGTCATCTGCCGCCGATGGGCCAATGCGAATAACGATTGGGTCAACTCACTGAAGCAGAGACCACACTGGGGTGTTTTGGATGCAGAAGACTTCGCCCTAAAGAGTGTTACGGCTACCCCGGTGTTGGATGTCTTGTCTGCACGTTGGCTGGATGACCAGAGTCTTGAAGTCAAGCTAAGAGGACATGCCCACTTGAGCGGGATAGGGTGCGGAGTCGATCAGTTGGCGATTCGCTGCGTCAACGGTGTCATGCCTGGTAAGAAGTCCGTCGCACTGCCGAGTGACGATAAGAAGCCGACAACTTTCCTCGTCGCTGTCAAAACGGCAGATCTGGATACAAAAGCAGGGCGCGGACAATTGCATTTCCAGGTGCAGACGCTGGCACCGCGCGTGGTTGGCACGGACATCGTCGTCCCAGCCGTCGATCCACATGTGACCGTCGCATTCGCGATACCTCCTAAAGAACGGACTCTTGCACTGCACGGCCAATTGAAGCCACTTGCGTCTCGGTGGACAATTCCGGGGCTGCGGCAAGTAATGATCGATGTTGAACTCGCACTCGACATACGCACCGTGGAAGGTAATCAGAGTCCGTGGCCGACCACGGTCGATTTTCTCATCGAGCCGGCGAAAGAGGTTTTTCTCGCGAGTGGTTCACCCATCTTGCGAGTGACCGGAGACGGGACAGCAACTACTCGAATTGCGTTAGCTCGCGAATTGCCAGCGGGGTTCGCCGAGGGTGAACTCGCCGTACGACTTGTCCCACAAAATGCACCCAGTTACTTCACGCTCCGCCCGCTGCCCGTAGTCGTTCGCGCGACGTTCGCACGTCCCGGCCCGGCGAACACTGAGGTCGTTGCGAAAGCGGGGCCTCCTGTTCGCGGACAGTGGATCGATGTGGGTCGCGAGCTGGCCGTCTTCGAGTTCCCGGTCAACGTCATCGTGCGCGGGCCGACAACAGATAGTTCGTTCACGATCGTCGCGCCGCCCAATGTGTTTGGCATTGATTTTAAACCTTCCACGCTTCGCTCCGGTGAGCAATCAGTTCTCGTGCGACTCGAAGCTCGTTGCGACGCGAGCGTACCGGCGACGATTCGGCTTGATATCGTACCGCCGCCTGCCACGGACACGGTGCAGTACAC
>JAUIHJ010000726.1 GCA_030432015.1 bacterium | reverse complement strand
GATCGATGCTGACCGTGGCCTCGTCCAGATCGGCGAACCGCTGTACCGCCTGGTCGTGGCCAACACGGACACCGACGTGGCAGTCGGGGCGGATCCACGCAAGACGCAGATCAAGCCGGCCAAGCTCTGGCTTCGGGTGGCGGTACAATTCCGCGACGAGGAAACGGGCGCGTTCATCCGGCACACAGTCAAGCAAAAGACCAAGGGGAAGAAGCTCGGCAGCCCGCCGCATGTGATCGGTCGCGAAGAGGTCAGGCTCGTGAAGTGGAAGAAGTACAACGGAAACGGCGCGGTCGAGGCGGACAACCAGAAGGCCGTCGACCGGATCGCCAACGGCTACCTCGTCGACGAGCTGAACGCGTACACGACAAAGGAAAGCGGCACGCGGACGTACCCGGGCCTTCTCAAGTTTGCGTGCGACGGGGCGATAACCCAGATCACTTGGAGCGTCGACGATTCGGGCTACTCGCAAACGCAGATCAGCCGGGAGCGGGAAGAACTGTCGGCAGCGTTGACTTTCCGTCAGTCGCGCGAGAAACTGGCCCTTCGCGAAGCAATCAAACGGGAACGACGGAAAGGGAGCCGATGAACGCTCTATATTCGGTTGGGACGTGGGACGCTGATCGGCAGAGCTTTACGCCCCAGCGTGGAGTCACGGTGCCGGCATTCAACATCACGCTACCGCAGCTTCGCCAAGCCGTGCGAGAGCTAAAAGCGATGGGCTACGGAGCCTATCGCGTCCGTGATGCGGACGGCACGCACGACACAAACGACCCGATGGTGCTGATCGAGCGGACAGATGGCACCCCCTGGCGGGAGATTCGCCGCGGATGGAAACGATGATCGCTCAATTCGTACTCCCACCCAGCGACTCTCAGGGCCAGCGATGGCGCCGATGGGTCAATCTGTCCGGCGTGGACTGCCCGGCGTTCGGCTGCGTCCAGCTCGGCAAGCACAGCTCGGACCCCGCCGCGCCAACGTCGCAACTGAATCACCGCTTCGCCGCGGACGATACCCGCAGCGTCCTGCTGGGATACCTGCCGGACCAATACGCCATCGCAGGCGGCGAACCGGGGCTGTTCGGATTCAATTCTGGGGCGACGGTCCCCAAAGACGCGGAAGGGTGGCTGACCCAGGACTACCCGGCGCGGTGTCTGCGGCAGTTCAGCTCGGGCGTGGGAATCGGTACGAGCATCGGACCAGTCGCGGGCTATTGGTGGTTGAGGAGCTCCAGCCAGATCGACCGCTTCTTTACGTTGGCAAGCGCTGGCGCCGGACGATTCCGATACCAGCAAGACCCGCTGACGATCATCACGGACGCCGAGATCGTCCAAGCCGTGCGCCCCATGTCGCACGCGTACACAGCATACGGGTACGAGCCAGCATCGGGCGACTACGCGGAGGATGGGCACCGGTTCACGTTCGCCAACTGGTCGGACAACGTCGCGGACGGCGTTTACCAGAACTTCTACCTGAGCCCCCAGAACGCGTTAGGACCGAACGTCTCCGCAGGCCGGTACTTTGACGGCGGAATCGTGATAAACCAGCCAGGCGTCTACGTGGGGCAGCTTGCGGGGCGAATCTACAGCAACCACGCAGCAGACACGGCGGTCGACGCTGGTCTGACGGTCGGAATCCTCGATGGACCGGACAAGAACCCCTCGACCCCGGACACGGTCAGCCTGATTGACGGCGCCTATGCCGGCCGACAGTGGACCACGCAGGACGGAATTCTGTCCCGCGAGATGGTCACGTGCCCGCTCTTCTTCGAGACGACATACCCGCGCCAAGGGCTGGCGATCTACCTCGATTACACGCCCAGCACGTCCGGCGTCGGCGAAATCGGCCTTGACAAGCTGCAGATCGTGCTCCGGCGGGTCGACCGCTCGCTGGCCCCGGCGTCGGTCTGATCGCGATTGACGCCAGCCGGCCGCCTCGGGTATCATTCGGGCTCGCATCATCACCCCTATGGAAAGGAGCCAGCACATGGCCACAGCAGCAAAAGAGCAACCGAAAGATTGGGTCGACGACTTCGCCGAGGACGTGGACGCGGCAGAAACCGGAACCAAAAAGGGCAAGAAACCCAAGGATTCGCCCGGCCAGCAACCCCTCGAAACCAGCGAGGGAACGATTCCCCTCCGGCTGGAGAAGATCGAGCGGGCCGCGGTCAAGTTCCACGAGGCCAAGGAGGCCCGCCTCGAAGCCCAGGAGGCTGAGAAGGAAGCCAAGGCCGTGTTGGCCGAGGTCATGCAGGACGAGGGCGTCGAGTCCTATGAGCTGCGCGATTTGCCCGGGATCCAGTGCTATCACAAGCCGGTCGACAAGTACAAGACGGGCACCAAGCCCGTCAAAGGCAAAACCAAGGACGATTGACGCCAGATCCCTTGCCAGGATCTCCTCCGAGAGCCCCGTGAATTCACCCCCACGGGGCTTTTTTTGCGCCATGTCGGGATTATTTTCGGCCCCGTTTTCCCCTGAAAAGCTCGGGGAATACCGCATACGCTCTACCATAAGTCCGAAACTTCCCGGACTTAGGTCAAATATTCCGTTTGACGTGCCGAATGAGGTGGTGTAAGCTATGCGTATCACCTCAACGCTTCCCCGGAAAGGAACCGACCCATGACCAACTACACCGTGCGAATTCAAGAGACTGCCGGAAGCCAGATCACCCCCGTCTGCGTTACGTCTGCCAGCGTTGACGACGCGATCCGCGACGCTGCCGAGCACTTGGCCTGTCACGGCACGATCCACTCGGTCGAGGTCTACCCCGGGCACGACGGCTGGTACGCCGCCGACGAGTGTGTCTGGCGGGGATCGCTCGAATGGTCGCAGGCCAATGACGCTGACTGCCGAGCGATTCAGGCCGCCTGAGGTCGCCACCACGCCACGGGGGCGGGCAACCGCTCGCCCCCGTCTTCCCGGAAAGGAGCCGACCCCATGAAGACCACCCACTGGAAAGACGTCACCGGCCAAATCAGCGTCGAGCTGTACACCGACGGCGATGTGATCCGCGACTACGACGGCGACGCTGTTGTCCCGGTTGACCTCCCTCGCGACCTGATTGGCGAGCACGCCGAGCTAGTGATTGAATTCACGTCCAGCGGATACCACCAGCCCATGAGCAGGTACGGCGGACCCGACCACCTTGGCTGGCCCGAGGAATCCAGCGAAGAACGCGAGCCGTCACGGGCGTACTTCTACGACGGATCGCAGCCAGCCGGGCATCGCGAAACGCCATTGCCCCATCCTCTCGCCGTGGCCCTGTTCGTCGAGTATCACGACCGCATCGAGGCCGCCGAACTCGACCCGCGCGACTGAATCCCCGATTGTTACCCCTCTGTTGCCCCTCTGTTGCCCCTGGAAAGGACCGACGAAATGAAGACTCTTGACCAACTCGAAGCCGATCTGAACGCCCGCTCCCGCGAGTGTGCTGTCGCATCCGGCCTGCCCAACTACCCCTCGGCGAACAAGCGACGCGCCCGGACGCTGCTGGAAATCGCCTTGCACCGACCGCTAACCCTCGTGGAGCTGCAAGCAGTGCAGACCGCCGCCCTGGACCGCATCGCCACGGGACCAGCCAACGAGGCCCGACAGGTGGCAGTCGATGCCCTCAACGCGGGATGCGGAAACCCGTTCGCCGACGATGACGACGAGGCCCGGAACTGCCCGACGTGCGGGAGGCTGATCGACTCCCCGTGTCCAGGATGTGCCCCCGGCGAGGAGCCTATCCGCATCGGCGGCATTGCCGACGAACTGGACGCGTAACCGACCATGCCGCCCCGTTGCCCGGTGGCCTAATCAGCGCCGGGTGACGCGGGGTAGTAGCCGGGCCTGCGGTGTAGCAGGTCGGGCGGCTTTTGTGTCCACCCAGAAAGGAATCGACATGCCAACGGAACCCCTGATCCCGCCATCATCATGCGAGCCAGCCATGCAGGCGGCCGAGGCGGGCATGACCATGTGCAGACTCACGCTTCCCTACGCCAAGGTGCGGGACGCGGCGGCCCTGCTGCCAGCTTGCCCACATCTCGCACGATTGCTCGACAGCACCGTGCCGGCAGGCATGGGGCGGCAGTGCGTGCTCGACGTCACCATCGCGGACGCATCGGCGTTGATCGACTCGTTCGCCAAGGCGGCATGCAAGGCGCAGAAACC
>JAUIHJ010000725.1 GCA_030432015.1 bacterium | reverse complement strand
GATCAGATCCAAGGTCGATGCCAATTGACGCCACTGGCTGCCGCCGGCGAGTTGATCGAAGGAGATGGCACTAACCACGAAACACTCGTCCGGCTCGAGCCAATCCGTATCGCGCGGACTGAAAATCACCGGGGTGTCGTCGAGCATCGCGGTTGGCGTGTCGGCAAGTTCTGATGGGTTCACTTCCCGCAACAGGTATCCCGCGGGATGCTGTTCCGAAGCAGGCTTGTAATAGGCATTGGCCGCTTCCAGCTTACGGCCGAAATCGCCCAGTTTTCGCCGCAAGCGAAAGGTCGCCCGTTCAATCCGCTGGTCTTTCGCGTAGGTAAAACGCCCGTTGATCAAAACCCCTGTCTGGTTGTCGTTGACCGGTTCGACCGTCCGGGCTTGCTCGCCCAACCAGTCCTGAGCGTTGCGGGTCAATTTGTCACGAACCTGCGGAATTAGAAACTCGCGGTTTGCGGCCGCCATCAGGCTGACAACCAGGGCGGCACAGATCAGTGGCCGCACGACCCTCGCTGTGGAAATTCCGGCGGCCATCAGGGCCGTCATTTCGTTGCTGCGTTTCAGCCAGGCGATGGCGAACATCGCGGCGATGAGCGTCAACATCGCACTGATCTGGTCAAAGAACCAAGGTACGCGTGACGAATAATAATCGGCCAAGACCGGCAGCAACCCTTGTTGCTTCTCGCCGTATTCCATGAATTCATCTGCGTTGCCGCAGGCGTCAATTACCACGTACAGCCCGGTGATACTGGCAAAGCAAACCACCAGAACACGCAGAAACAAGCGGAGCAGGTAGCGATCGTAAGTTTGCATGGAAATCCGTTTCCGTCGTAGCGTCGATCATTCACGAAGCAGGGGCGATTTCAAACGCTGGCCTGGGCCTGCTTGATCGCCCGAGCGAGCGCATTGATCCCCCGGCCAATCCGCTCGCTGGTTTGCACCCCAAAGCTCAATCGCATGGTATTGGATTGGACCGGCTCGCCTTCGCCTGGAAAGCAATACTGCCCTGGTACGTATAACATGCCCTCCTGAATCGCACGTTGAAACAGGGGGCCCTCCGGCCCGGTGTCCAAGCCGTCCGGCATCCGCGCCCAGATGTAAAGACCACCGCTGGGATGTGTCCATGACGTGCCATTGATTGGTCCCAGGAATTCGTCCGCGGCGCGCAGCATCGCGTCGAGCTTGGGGGCATAGCCTGCGCGCAAAACGTCGATCTGTTCGTCAAACTGTCCCTGCTCCAAAATGTGCGTCATGATCGCCTGAGCGAAATTGGGCGAGCCGAAATCCATGTTGCCCTTCTGATTGCAGACGGGCTCGATCAGATTGACCGGCAGGATACCCCAACCAACACGCAGGCCGGGAGAAAATGACTTGGAAAACGTCCCTGCCACGATGACCGTCTCGCCGTCCGCGTCGTAGCATCGCGCGCTGGCGACATGCGGGCCCGAATACCGCAACTCGGAATAGGCTTCATCCGCAATCACGTGAATGGTGTGGTTGAGCGACCACCGCTTGGCAATCTCGACGATCCGCGACACACGCTCCGGCGGCGTGGTTGTTCCCTGTGGGTTATCGAAATAGGGGACCAGGTAAATTGCTTTGACCCGCTTCAATTCGCCAGTGGAATCCAGTTGCCGGAGGTGCTCGTCCAGCGCTTCCGGAATCAGCCCTTGGTCGTCGGTGGGGATTCCGTGGCCACGCGCGCCAACGTTTGCCAAGATCCCCAGAAAGACGAAATACGTTGGCGCCGCGCAGAGGACCACGTCGCCCGGATCCAGAATGCTCTCTGCGACCAGGTGCAGCAACTGATTGCTACCCGCGGTAATCACCACTTGCTCGACGGACGGGGCGTTGGGGACAGGGATTGCCTGTTCACGCAGGAAACGGTCCAGCAACATTGCCCGCAATTTCGGATTGCCCGGCGTCCAGCCGTATTGCAGGGCCGTCCGAGCGGCCCGGTCGTCGGCCATCATCGCCGCGCATGCCCTGCGCACCGCGTCGGTCGGCAGCGTCGCCTCGTCAACAAATCCCGCTGCCAGCGACAGCAAATCCGCGTTCTCCAGCGCCTGCGCCATGAGCGTCGAAATGGGCTGGCCGGCAGCCATCTCCGCACGCTTGCTAGCAAAATAGGGGCTGGTCATCGCAGCAATACTCACGGCTGTTACCTCGCAGGGGCAGGTTCGGTACGATAGGGGAGGTTGCGGAATTCGGTCAAGATGGATGAGGCGCGGCAGCGATCGCCGATATGACCAGCAATTCTCGTTCAACGAGGAAATTATATGGGCAGACGCGTTCGTTAAGAACAGCCATTCAGGCACACTCTCGCAGGGACACGGATGCCGACATCGATTGAATCCGCAGCGCTCGCCGCACCGCGAAGAGCCCGCGAGTGGCTGGTCCGGTGTACGTCAGCCGCCCTGTGCCATAGTGGCAGGGCGGTCGTAAACCTGATTTGCCCACCAACGTGCCAGCTGTGCGGGCAAGACACGGAAGTATCAGGTAAGGTTCACCTGTGCACCGCCTGTCTCGCTCAACTACGCAGCCGCCGTCCGCTTTGTGCGGCTTGCGCCATGCCCCTGCCGATTGCCGTTCCCACGACGGCCGCCGCGTGCCCCGCCTGCCGTCATTCGAATTTTCAGTTTTCCGGGGTCCAGGCGGTCGGGTTGTACGAGGGTCCGCTGCGCGACGCCGTGCTGCGGATGAAGAAGTCGCACGAAGAGGCACTTACCCTCACGATGGGGCGGGTCCTGGCGGACATTCTCCGCTTTCCCGAGAATTCCTCTGGAAAATGCGACGACTCCGGCACCCGGGACCGCGAATCGCTCGCCAGCGTGGCGACGCCTTGGGCCGTGGGCGAGCGGTCGGTCGGTCGAGCAAGCCGGGGGCTCGATCCGCCTGATTTGGTCGTACCGGTCCCCATGCACTGGACCCGCCGTGTGACGCGAGGCACCAATCCGGCGGAGTTGGTCGCCGAGATGGTATCGCACAAGCTGCGTATCCCGGCCGTCGCGGGCGTCCTCTACAATCGCCGTAAGACGAGAAAACAGGGGACTTTACTCCCTGACCAACGGCGGCGGAACGTTCGCCAAGCCTTCGCCGTATCTGCGGGCTACGATATTAAGCAGACTCACGTGTTGCTGATTGACGATGTGATGACCACCGGAGCGACGGTCAATGAACTGTCCAAGCTGCTGCAGCGGGCTGGCGCCAACCGGATTTCGGTGGCGGTGGTAGCTCGAGGGACAGGCTAATCGGGCTTCGGTGGCGCGGCGGCCGGCGGGTGATCTCTCCAAATCACCTGGCAGGCCTTTTTCGCCTTGGCCGGTTGCCGAACAATGAGATACAACGGTCACGCTGAGAAAGCCGATCAGCCAGGTCACCAAGAACGCCAAGAAAACAAACTTTTGCACGATTAACGCCCCAGGCTCCCGACTATGACACCAATATCTCCAGAACCTACGCCCGAAGCTCCCAAGAAACGGGTCCATCCGTTTCGGAGTGCCGTGTTGCGCGGGTTGGGGATCTTGATGCCGCCGCTGCTGACGATCGTCTTGTTTATCTGGGCTTGGTCGGTCATCGAACATTACGTGTTGGTGCCAGTGGAGGGCGTCTCCGGGCAAGTCATCGTCTGGTACACGTCGAACACGATGGCGGAGCCTCCGGAGGAACTCATCGGCGCCAGCTACGAAGGCAGCGATCTCGTTTCATTCCGATTCGAGCAGCGTCAGTACACGAAATCCTCAAATGGTGAATGGGTCGGACGTTATAGTCAGGACTTTGTCAAGCGTGAGTACCTCAAGCGGGGCGTTGTGTTGCCGCTGTTCTTGTCGGTGTTCTTGCTGATTGTCTATTTCCTGGGAAAATTCGTGGCGGCTGGAATCGGCCACTTTTTCGTGGGGCTGGGCGAGTCGCTTATTCGCCGCTTGCCGCTGATCAGCAACGTGTATTCCTCGGTCAAGCAAGTCACCGATTTCGTCTTCAGCGAGCGTGAAATTGAATTCAATCGGGTGGTGGCGGTCGAATATCCTCGCAAGGGAATCTGGTCGGTCGGATTTGTGACGGGTGAGAGCATGCTGGACATTTCGGCGGCCGCAAACGAGCCAGTTCTAAGTGTGTTGATGCCTACTTCCCCCATGCCGGTGACTGGGTTTACGATTACG
>JAUIHJ010000018.1 GCA_030432015.1 bacterium | reverse complement strand
AACTGGTCGAGTACCTCCTTTTCGTAGACGAATTCCCGCTCACCAGCCCGATCAAGGGTGTCACACCGTTCGCCGAAGAGTTCTCCGCCCGCGAACCGGTTGACCGTCAAGGGCGGTCGTTGTTTCAGCTGGACTTGAAGACGCGTCTGATGCGTTATCCGTGCAGTTGGCTCGTCTACACCGAGTCGTTCGACGCCTTGCCTGCCACGGTCTATCACCGCATCGCCGAGCGTCTTCGCGAAGTCTTAACCGATCCCCAGACGCCAGCGGGCTATTCACACCTGAGCGTCGATGACCGCACCGCGATTTTCGAAATCCTGCGGGACACCAAGCCGCGATTGGCGGCCATTTGGAATGAAACCGAGCAGGCCGACGCCGCGGATGGGCCGTAGCTCGATTCCGTTCCGCAATCGAAACGGTTCAAGTTCGCCTCACGCCGCTCCGCTTGCCGCAGCGCGATGATTCCCGCTGATCAGACGGTCTGGCAACCGTCCCGGCACCGACGCACTGCGGGGCATTTCCTCAAAGTGTCTTGCTCTGGATCGCCGGCCGGGGAAGTCGCCGCCAGGGTACTGGCGTTTTCTCCATGCGGCGCCGTTCGTGACCCGACAACTCGGTTGGCAGAACGCTCCCCTGGGGTTGCGCACCAACATGCTTGCGTTTGCTGCATTCCATCGTGCATGATAGGCTCCTTGAGCGCGGTTCGACGCGCGTTGATTCGCCATGGAGACGATGCAATGCGGCAATTCTCATTCGTATTCGCGGTTGCTTGGTTCTTGTTCTCAATCCAAGGCCGGGCGGAACAGGTCACATTGGTCGAAGGGGTCGCGGCGCAGCCGCTCAAAGCGCAAGCCAAGCGGGTCACCGACGCGCTCAAGTATCTGGGGCAACCGCTGGCAGAATCACAGCAGGCCGCGTTGCAAGCAGCCCTGCAGGAAATGGACGACGCTCAGGCGGTCGCTGCCATTCAGCGTATCTTTGATCCGCTCACACTGGCCGTGGTCAATGTCAATCCTGAAAGTCGAGTCAAGGTGGCGCCGGGGGCCGCACCGCCGATTCTCGTTGAACAAGGCTGGAGTGTGTTTCTAGTCAAGGTCCACAATGAAGCTGGCGTGACCGCCCCGCTGGGCATTCACAGCCCGAATGCCGCACCCGTTTTTCTGCGTTCGACCGGCCAGGCGGCTCCCGCGCTGCAAGTGACGCCGGCCGATGTCCCTGATCGTTGGATGGACGTGCAGACGTTCGATCAACAACCGTTGAACAAAACGCTGTCAGGTCTGGAGGTCGAATACCGGATCGTGCAACTCTATTCGCGAGACCGAGGCAAGCGTGAAGCGACCCTTGGATTCGACGTGGGACAGGGCACACAGGACCTGGGATTTCGCAATTCGTTGGCTGTGCTCTTCCAGTGTCAACCTGGCGTTAAAGTGGTCCTGGATATCCTGGATGACAACGGCGCGCCGACAACGGGGCAATTCGTTATCCGTGACGCACGAGGTCGCGTGTACCCGGCACGGTCGCGGCGTCTGGAGCCCGATTTCTTCTTTCACGATCAAATCTACCGGCACAGCGGTGAATTCATCGTATTGCCACCGGGGGATTACGACGTGACGTACACCCGCGGGCCGGAGTACCACATTCTGCAGCGCAAAATGACCGTTCCCGCGGCGGAGACGCACCGCGAACAATTCCGCCTGAGACGCTGGATCAAACTTGTGGATCATGGCTGGTACTCGGGAGACCATCATGTCCATGCCGCCGGCTGTGCCCATTACGAGTCGCCCACGCAAGGCGTTTCGCCGGAAGCGATGATGCGTCACCTGCAAGGCGAAGACGTCAACGTTGGCTGCGTCTTAACATGGGGGCCATGTTGGTACTTCCAAAAACAATTCTTTGAAGGCGACACGAGCCGCCTGTCGGCCGGGAATCACCTGATGCGTTACGACGTCGAGGTCTCAGGATTCCCCTCGCAGCATGCGGGTCACCTCTGCCTCTTGCGGCTCGCAGATGACGACTTCACGTATGACGAGCCCGTCGAGTTTGACTGGGCGTTTGGACCGGAAAAGGGACATTTCAAGGGACAGCGTACCGAGCATTTGGGGGAATGGCCGACCTGGGACTTGCCGATTCTGGCGTGGGGACAAAAGCAAGGCGGCGTTGTGGGCTTTTCGCACAGTGGCTGGGGGCTCCAGCTACCCGATTTCATGTCCGACGGCAAACGCGAGTTTCCCGCCGGTCGCTGGGGTGGCGCCCAGGCCGGCTGGACCGGCCGCAACGCCGATCAGCTTCCCGACTATGCGATGCCGCGGTTCGATGGCATCGGTGCCAACGAATACGTCGTTGACGTCACGCATGGTGTGTGCGATTTCATCTCCGCCGTGGATACACCCGCCATTTGGGAACTCAACATCTGGTACCACACCTTAAATTGTGGTTACACCTGCCGGATCAGTGGCGAGACCGACTTCCCTTGCATTTACGGAGACCGCGTGGGGCTCGGTCGAGGTTATGTCAAGCTGGCCAAAGACGAACCTCTGACATTTGACAATTGGGTCCGGGGCATCAAGGCGGGGCGAAGTTATGTCTGTGACGGCCTGAGCCATCTCTTGAACTTCGAGGTCGATGGCCTGGGTGTGGGCGAAGAGCGGATCGCTGGCCGCCCCAGCCATCTGGCGGCCGTGCCCGGTGATCAACTAAAAATTCGCGTCGACGCCGCCGCGATGCTGGCCGAGCAACCGCGCGAGGATATCCGCAACCTGCGCCTTGATCAGAAACCCTACTGGCACGTCGAACGCGCTCGAATTGAACAGACGCGCAAGGTCCCGGTCGAACTGATCGTCAATGGCCAGGTGGTGCAGCGACGCGAAATTGAGGGCGACGGCACCATCAACCCGCTGACGTTCGATTTCGAGCCACAGGAATCGTGTTGGATTGCAGTCCGAATTCTCCCCAGTTCGCATACCAACCCGGTGTTCGTCGAAATTGACGGGAAGCCGATCCGCGCCAGCCGTCGCAGCGCCCAATGGTGTCTGGACGCGGTCGATGTCTGCTGGAAACAGAAAGAGCCACGGACGCGCGCCGAAGAAAAAGAGGCTGCCGCGGCAGCCTACGAGCGTGCACGTCAGGCCTATCGCGAGATCCTTGCCGAGTCGCCCAATGATTGATCCGCGTTCCCTGCACCCTGCCGTCGGAATGGCGGGCGTCCTGCGCAGCGGAGTCCCACGGCGACTGGCTCGCATACTCCCAATCCGACGAGGCCCTGATGGCGGTTGATCCCGGACTGAAACGACAGGCGACGAAAACGGTCCGGGCTTTGCGCCGCGATTACCCTGACGCCGCCTGCGCGCTTGTTTACGAGACCCCGTTTCAATTGCTGGTTGCTACCGTGCTCTCCGCCCAGTGCACGGACAAACAGGTCAACATTGTCACGCAGGCGTTATTCGAACAATGCCCGACCGCAGCAGACTTGGCCGCGTTTCCACTTAAGAAAGTGGAAAAGGCGGTCCAGAGTACTGGTTTTTTTCGTAACAAGGCCAAGAACATCAAAGCGCTTGCCCAGCGTTTGACGGACGACTTTAACGGCGAAGTGCCCCAGAACCTGGACGAATTGGTGGAGTTGCCGGGCGTGGGTAGAAAAACGGCCAATGTCGTGCTGGGTACCGCATTTGGCATCCCCAGCGGCGTTGTTGTCGATACGCATGTCGGCCGAATCAGCCGCCGTTTGGGGCTGACGCAGGCAACTGACGCCGTCAAGTGCGAACAAGATTTGATGCGGCTGCTTCCTCGCAAGGAGTGGATCGATTATTCTCATCGGATGATCCATCACGGTCGCCAGGTTTGCAGGGCTCGCAAACCCAGCTGCGAATCGTGTGGATTTGAGAAGTTTTGTCCCCGCATTGGTGTATCGGCCACGTCGTGACGGCCCACGGATGACGCGGATCTGACGGATTGGCACGGCGCACGCCCGTGGCCTTCTGTTGCGTCCGCGTACTCCGTGGCCCTCCCCTTGGCTACGAGTTTGATCGCGTCTCCGCGAAACTCGAATTCGGACTTCGGCACATGATTCTTTCCGGCGACGAGATTCAATCTCGAATTGGCTCTGACATTGTCATCGACCCGTTCGACACCAGTAAGCTGAACCCCAACAGCTACAATCTTTCCTTGCATAACGAACTGATGGTCTATGAGGAGGTCGTCCTGGACATGCGGCAAGCCAACCGCGTCCGTCGCATGACGATCCCCGAAGACGGCTTGGTGCTCAGCCCCAATCAGCTGTACCTGGGTCGTACTGCCGAATTCACGGAAACCCACCGCCTGGTCCCCATGATCGAGGGCCGGTCGTCAATTGGCCGACTGGGGCTCTTTGTCCACGTGACGGCGGGGTTCGGCGATGTGGGATTCAAAGGCTACTGGACGCTCGAAATGTTCGCGGTCCAACCGGTGCGAATCTATCCGGGCGTTTCCATCTGCCAGATCTTCTTTCACGAGATCCGCGGCGACGTTCAAGAATACAGCAGCGCCAAGTACCAGAACGCGCAGGACATTCAACCCAGCCTGCTCTACCAGGAACTCAACCCGAACGGCCAGACCGAAGACCCGCAGCTCAAGCTTGACTTCGCACGCCGCAAAAAGCGAAAACGCGTGACCTAAACGGCCGGGCGCGATTCAGCAGCGCACACCCCGTCAGCGGGACAGGCACCTCTTTCGCCGACAGGCGGTTTGTCCGCAGTTGAATCAAATGGGCGGCGAAGAACGAGGCGGTCCCGGATGGTCGCCGAATTGCACTCGGTCATTTAGCCGCCCGACGCCTCACTTGATCGGCAGCGCGAAGTCACCTTTCATATTTCGCCACACGCAATGAATATGATTGGCCGGGTTGCCGGCCGGATCGGGTTGCGTGTTCACGAATTCGATCAGAAAGGTGCTGCCCTGGATGCGATAATAATGGCCGATCCCCGGCTTCTTCGCTCCCGCCCAGGCAAACCGCACATCGTCCGGTCCGCCCGCAGCAACAATCGCTTCGATGCTCTCCTGCATGACGTCTTCGGGGAGTTTCGACACGTAGGAGTGAAAGAGTTCACGCATGAGTAACTGTTGTGATTCGTCGAGGTCGCCAAAGCGGATTCCGACCGCAGCGTCGGTGGGCGGCTGAGGTTCGCCTGCGGCACGAATCTCCTTGAGTGCCGTCTCAGCGATGATGGCCGTTTTGGCCTGTTCGTCGGTGAGCGAATTGACAAGTTGAAAGCCGAGTTGCTCTTCCTTGTCCAGCACACGCGTCCCCTTCTTTGCGCCTCCTTCGACTTCGTTCATGACAATCGCCGGATTGGACGCAAAGAACGCGGGGGTCGAGGAGACGACATTGCCATCGGCAACCACAAAGTTCAACGACAGGTGATGGCCTTCGATACTCAGCCCCCACCGCCCTGACGGCGCGGGTTGGCCGAACACGGTGAAATAGTAACGCTGCGGGTCGCGGGCAAAACGCCGGCTCCCCTTCGCCTCTTCCAGTTCATGCAAGACATGTTCGAGTTGCATGATCTGGGTCGCTTTGTCGTAGCCCACCTGGCTGAGCGCGCTGCGCAGCAGGGCGTGCGCGGCCTTGCGCTGCGGTTCGGTCATCTCCTTGATCTGTAACCCTTTCCGCTCGGCCTTGGGAATAAAGTGCCAACCCAAACGTTCGGGCGCTTCGTATTCCGCAAAGAAGGCCTTTTCTTTTTGCTCGGCGGTCAGCGTGCTCAGAAATGCCGTCGCGGCGCCGGTCATGCTGGTGGCCGTCGAAGAAGTCTTGAGCAAAGCCCATCCGCTACCCAAGACAAGCGCGAACGTGGCGACGGAAGCGAAGAAAAAGATTCTCGATTTCATGGATTGGGGCTCCAAGTGAGGAACTGGCTGGTCGGGGAGGTTGGGGCTAGGAACATCATGATACGTTCTCGGGACGGCGTCCGCCAGTAAAGTCGCGGCCCTGCCGAATCGAGTTGGCCGCCGGCAAGAACTGGCATCCCTCGGCACGGGCGCTTCAATGCCGATGGCTCCGCGGGTCCAGGTCGTGATGCTGCTGGTTGAAATGAAGGTGCAATTCGGGCAAGCCCTCCAACAACGTCTCGATGGCGGCGTCGGTGACGTGAATGTCGTCCAAATAGAGGGATTCGAGTTGCTTCAGCGCGACCAGTCTCTCCAAACCCTGATCCGTGATCGGGACGGCAATCAGATGGAGATACTTGAGTTGCTCGAGCGTGGCGACATGTTCCATGCCGGCGTCGGTCACATGCGGACTGGAAAACCGCAGCAATTCGAGCTGCGGCAAACGCGACAAGTGGGCCAGGCCATCGTCGGAAAACCGCGCCTGCGGCAAGTTCACAATCCGCAGTTTCTCGAACGTGCAGAGATGCGCCAGGCCGACGTCCCCGATGCTCGCCCCTCGCAGAACCAACTGCTCCAGCGAAGACAGACCGTTCCACTTCAGCAGACCCGCGTCGGTGAGGCGCGTTGCTTCCAGCTTCAGGACCCTCAACCGCGCCAGACCGGAAATCTCGGCGAGCTCATCGTCGAACGTCGTGGCCTGGACTTCGATGGTGTCCGACGCGCCCGAGCGCACCGCGGCAATTTGGTCGGCCACCGGTACCTCGCGGTCTGCGACAGCGGCCGTAGATCCGGTGGCATGATGGGGCGCCACCTGCCGTGGCTCCCGGCCGCAACCACCAACCAACAGCGCGATCAGGATAAGGCAGCGAATTCGCATGATCACCTTCAAACCTCGTCATTCCCACGGCGTATCATGACCGTCGTACTCGCTGGCCTCATTTGCCGCAATGGTCACTATTTGCCGCAACTTGGGCACTTCATCTCGTACGCAGCCGATCCTGCCGTCCGACGCAGCCGCACGGTCATCACCGAACCGCAATGATCGCAGAATTCACGCTCCTGGTCGGTCCCCTGTTCTGATGACGTTTGACAGGTTGCGCAGCGTGTGGCATCTGGAAACACCTCCAGCCGCTCGACCGGGATCGGCTTTCGACAGACGTCGCACAGCGCGTGGTCGTCCCACTCGTCTTCGTCCGACACCTCGCCGAGCAGGAGCCCCAACGCGCCGCAGGACAGGCAAGGCAAGCGATCGGTCGCGCTGCGAAACAATTCGTGCAATAATTCGAGATCCGGATCCCCACTCCGTTTCATCATGCCAATCTCGACGAGCCGCTGCATCATCTGGTTAGGCCCGCACCGCTGTTGGGCACCGCAACGGCGACAGGTCAATTCGAAATGCGGGCTGTCACGATGCATGAATCGGCGGGCCTGGGATTCGTTAATACAGCGAATAATCCAACAGCGTTTGTAGTTCGCTCATGGCAGCCAGATCGGCGCGACGTTCCTGGGTGGCGAAAACATGCTGCAAGTTAACCAGCATACGCGACAGCCACTGGGCGTGCGTCGCCGCTGCCAAATATTCCTCGACGCGTGGAACGGCGCGCCCGGTAAATTCTTCGACCCGGGCGAACGCCTCGGCTTCCGTTAGCACGCCACCCGCAAAGAACGGATCGACAATCAACGTGTCTTTCTCGGTAAACACCCGCGCCAGAAAGTGGCCTGGCGCGTTGACACCCTCCACGTGAAAACCAATCCGCTCGGCGACGATTTTATAAACCAGGCACAGCGCGATCGGAATGCCGGTCCGAGTTTGCAGAACCCTCGGCAAATAGCTGTTATCGGCGCAGTAGTACTCTTTGGTATTGCCGCGGAGATGGAATTCGTCAAACAAATAATGGTGCAGATGGGCGAGTAGCGCCTGCGGCTGCGAGCCGCTGACGCGCGACAAGATCTGATCGGCCATATCCTGCAGCTGATGCTCGACTCCCGCCGGATCAACATGATTCAGACCGTGCATGGAAATCGCGACGGCGGCGTTCAACAGGCCTTCGGCCGTATCAAGGACGGGAATCTGCTCGGCAAACAGTTGAAACGCGGCGGGCCGACAATGTTCAGGTCTGGTCATGGTCATGAATCCGCGACAGGCTCGTTGTTGTCAGATTGAGGGTGTGTCAGGTTCGAGCCCTGCACGCGTCCTCGCGCCCACAGGAAAGGCATCGAGTCAACATTGGACGGCTACATCGACACGCGTCCTTCGCGTTGAGTCGGCCAATCGCAGGATTGGCTGGACGCTCCAAACCACTACCGGTAGAATAATCGGAGTTCGAAACATTTTCCAACCAATTGCGTGCTGGAAGCCCCAGGAGCAAGAGCCTTATGTTTGCAAATTCCATGAAATCACTTGGGCTGTTTACCCTGTTCGCCGGTTTGTCATTGGCAGCACTCCCCGTCGCGGTTGTCGCGGCCGCGCAAACAGAAATATCCGGGCATTACCTGGAAGCGCGAAGCTGCCAGGTGTATACCGGGCCGTGCTTTGCCAATGCGGAAACAGGTCTGGCCGGCAAAGAAGCTGTCATGGCCTGGAAAATCAACGCAGGTCAACACGCAGGAGTGGATTTGTCCGGTCTGTCGGTCGTGATGGCGGTTCATGGGGACGACACGCTCGGTTTCGGTGGCTTGAAAGACCCCCAACAACTGAAATCGGTCATCCTGGTCGACGATCGGGCGACCGAGCGGCAACGGACGGCGCTGATTTCGTTTGTTCAGCAGTATTCGGGCAAAGCGGGTCAAGCGGTGGTGCGGGTGTCGAGCGAGTCGATTCAAATGAGCTTGGATGAATTTGCCTTGAAGGGCAAGCTGACGGTAGGCAAAAAGATTCGGCTGGAAACGCGCAAAGCAGGCCTGGGGGATTGCATCTGCTCGAACGAATCCGCTTACTACCCGCCGCTCGCCCAAGTCCAGCATTTCGCCCCCGGCGTGAGCACCGTCGGCGTGTTCAAGAGCGGAGGGCTTGGTGTGCAATGGACATCACCTGATGCTCGCAATGCCTATATGGCGACGTTTGCCTACTGAATCGCGGTCATCGACAGAGCCGCGTCCCGGCGCGCGCGATTTGAGAAGGTCGATTTGAGCCGGGAAAGGGGCCGAGGTACACTAGGGTCTTATAGTCCCACCTGTCGCCGCAGTGATGGTACGCTCGCGAGCGACGACCAAATTTGATCTCCCCCCTGCGAAAGCCTTCTACATGAGAACCTCCATCCTCACCCTGCTTTTCATTTGCCTGTTTGCGGTGCCCGCCAGTTCGGCCGACTACCGGGTCGAACCACTCAAGGAAGCGCCGCCGGTTGACGATTTGAAGAAGGAGATCGCGGGAAAGCTCAGGACCGAAGGTGTACGCGTCATCCGCGGCACGAAGACCACCTTCTGCGACGTCTGGCTCTGCCAGAAATGGGAAGCACCTGCCGACTTCAAACCAACTCCCGAAGTGCTGTACCCGTTCCGTCCAGGTCAATTGATCGGCGTCGCCCGATTCGCGCGGAAGGGTGCCGACTTTCGTGACCAGGACATTAGCTCGGGTGTTTACACGATTCGATATGGCCAGCAGCCTGTCGATGGCTCGCACGTGGGAACGTCGCCGACCCGCGATTTCCTGTTGTTGGTGCGTGCGGAAGACGAACAAGATGCCGGCCCCACGGGTGTCGAGGAATTGGTCGAGCGTAGTTCGGCGGCCGCGGAATCCAGCCACCCTTGCCTGCTCTCCATGCAGCGTCTCGCCGCCAAGTCGTTTCCATCGACTCGGCACAACGAAGAAACCGACTGGTGGATCCTGGCCTTGCAAGGAACGGTAGGCGACAAGCAGTTGCCGATCGAATTTGTCATTTCGGGTGTGGCTGCCGAATAATCAAGCGGACTGGACATGGGCCGCGCCACAGCATGTCCTCCGCCGTGTGGGCGTGAACGCAGCGTCCGGTACGGTTCAAATTCAGCAAGCACCGTACCATGTAGTCGGAGCCGTTCCCTAACAACAAACTCGCGGCGAGAAATCCCGGTTCGTACCGGAACGGTTCAATCATGGCGCGTCTTGAAAGGCTTTCCGCGATGACGCAACGACGAGTGTCCACTGTGGCACGGGCCATCTCCGATGCGCATCCCATGAATTCTGCAAGGTGCAGGTGCACCGCGGGGCGGCCTCCTTTGGGCGTCATCTTGAGGGCACGTCGTTTGATCGTCGTTTTTCTACTCTGTTCCATTCCAGTCCTATCGCTGGCGGTCGCGGATCAAACCTCCCCGCTGCCTGCGAACGACGTATCAGCAACGGACGCGAAGTTTGACGTGTTGACGCTCCGCGGCCGAGTCGTGTGGTTGGCGGAAGCCATGGCGCGACGCCACGGCGTCAAGACGGTGCCCGAGGCAGCAATGCGCGTTCTAGCATTCGAAACGGCGGACGGGGAACTCTACCCTCTGGCTGAAGACATCCGCGGCCGAGGCTTCCGCCGCGACGAACGACTTCGCGGCATCGAGATGGAATTGCTGGTGCGAAGGTATCACGGTGCACCGGTCGTCCAGGTCATCCGGGCATTCGAACGGACCGACCACGGGAAGCTCGAACTTGATTATTGGTGCGAGATCTGCGCGATCGCGATGTTCGAGCTGAAGCCCTGTGATTGCTGCCAAGGCGACATCGAACTGCGTCGCAGGCCGGTAGACAAGCATGGTCGCGTGATCGACTGACGATCGATTCCTTCTTTGTGCCGTTCGAAGTTTCTCTTGGCAAGAACACTTCTTCGTACGCTGGCCACGCTTCTTGCGGTCCGCACCTGTTGCGCCCCAGACAACGACGAAGCGCGTCACAGGCGCGGACGGAGGAGTGTTTCTCCCCAGCGAATCTCCAAGGATCGCAAAGAAATTGACCTTTAGTTGTATCGTCCTGGCAGGTTCGTATAATCGCGGGTGCTTTAAACGGGCGGAACGGTTGCGTTGCGTCCAGCGATCACACGGGAGTGATTTGTTTTCGCCACACTCAAGCCAGGGTGAACTCATGACGGATTCGAAACAGAAGTCAGCCCCCAAGTCCGGCTTCAGCCGCCGCGCGTTTCTGCGCGGTTCCGGCGCCGCGGCGGCCGCCACCGCACTGCACACGCAAACTGCGGCGGCCGTTGATGACCAGGGACCTAAAGTTGTTCGGGGAGAAACCTCGATCACGTTGAACGTCAACGGCAAGGATGTGCAGGTGAAGGCCGAGCCGCGTACCACGTTGCTCGACGTCCTGCGGTACCAGCTGGAGCTTACCGGCGCCAAGCCGGTCAGCCTGGATGGTAGTAGCGGCGCGAGTACGGTTTTAATCGACGACAAGCCGGTCGCGGCATCGACGACGTTGGCGATGGCCGCCACGGGAAAACAGATCCGCACCGTGGAGTCGCTCGGCGGCGAACAACCTGACGACGTCGTCCAAGCGTTTGTCTCCCACGATGCCCAACAGTGCGGATTTTGCACGCCGGGCTTTGTCGTTGCCGTGCGAGCCTTCCTAAACAAGAACCCCGATGCGACCGAAGCCGAAGTTCGCGCTGGCCTGAATGGCAACATCTGCCGTTGTGGAACCTACGCAAACATTGTCGAAGCCGCACTCGCTGTTGTGAAAGGAGACTGATCATGCCGGAATATAATTGGCCCAGTCGTGAAGCGAGCACGGTCATCGGCAAAGTGCATGACCGTCTCGATGGGACCGTCAAGTCCACGGGCGCCGCGAAGTACACCTACGATGTAAACTTGAAGAATCAGCTGATCGCCGTTGCCTATGGTTCGCCCTACGCACACTGCAAGATCAAGAGCCTCGACGTCAGTGGTGCGGAAAAGACGGCTGGCGTCGTGCACGTCGAAATTCTGCCGCAGGGACAGAAAGATACGGAGATCGAATGGGAAGGCGAGCTGCTGGCGGTTGTGGCAGCCGAGTCCGAAGCTGCGGCGCGTGAAGGCATTTCCAAGATCAAACTCGCGGTCGAAGAATTGGACGTCTTTGCCGACGAAGGGAACCTGGAGGCCGCCGAAGAGGCTGGGCGCACCGGCAATGGTGGCGGCAAGGTCGAGACTGTCAATGAGCCCGGCGACGATGACGACGAAGATGAGTTTGTCGAGGCGGAGATCGAACGGCTTTTCAAGCAGGCCAAGCATGTCGTCGAGGGGTATTACGCCATCGACCCCATCACCCATTGCTGCCTGGAACCTCACGGCTCGACCGTCGAGTGGAAAGACGGCAAACTCCAAGCGTATCTCTCGACACAAAACGTTTCCGGTACTGACGAGCAATTCGCGCGGGACCTGAAGGTTACGGCCGACGACGTGCACGTTCAATGCGAGTACATCGGCGGCGGTTTTGGCAGTAAGTTCGCGCCGGACTATTGGGGAATCGCGGCCGCGCGAATTTCCAAGGCGACCGGCCGGCCGGTCAAAATGATGTTGCAGCGTGACCAAGAGTTGAAGCTGGGTGGCTCGCGTCCCTCCGGGTACCTCAAGGTCCGCCTCGGCGCCGACCAGAATGGCGTGGTCCAGGTTTGGGACTCGCACCACTGGGGATCGGCTGGTTACCGGGGGGGCGGTGTCAGTCACTCCGTCGTACCTTATGTCCTCGTTCCACCGAATTACCGCCGAACGTCGACGACCATCAAGTCGAATACGGCTCAAGCCCGGGCCTGGCGTGCACCCAACCATCCGCAAGCCTGCGCGATGACGCAAACTGCGCTGGATGATCTGGCCGCCACGATGGGTGCCAACAGTTACGACATCTTCCTGGCGAATCTGGCCAATGCCAGCAACGGCAAGGCGGACGTCTATCGGGCCGAAATGGAGGTTGGCGCGAAGCTGATCGACTGGAAAGCGAAGTGGCACCCGCACGGCAAGGGGCCGAGCCGCGGTTCGATCGTCGACGGGCTCGGCATGGCACTGCACACCTGGGGTGGTACCGCAAACACGTCTAGCTGTTTGCTCAAAGTCCATCCGGATGGCGGCGTCGAATCATTTTGCGGCACGCAGGATCTGGGTACCGGCACGCGGACCGTGTGCGCCCAGGTATTGGCCGAGACGTTCGGTCTGGAAGTCGACGGTGTGCGTGTCAACATCGGCAGTTCCAAGTACCCCAATAGCGGCGCGTCGGGCGGTAGCACAACCGTCGGAGCGGTCTGCGAATCGCATCGCCGCGCTGGCCAGGACGCACTTGAAAAGATTTTTGAACTGGCGGCCAAGGAGTTGGAGGTTGACGCCAGCGTCCTGGAAGCCGTCGGTGGCCGCATCCGCGACTCCGCCAATCACGACAAGAGTATCACGTGGCGGAAAGCATGCAGCTTGATCGGCCTCAAACCGCTCGAAGTCACCTCGAACTACCAGCGAGGTGCGGCAAGCACCCTGACCAATAGCGGCGTGGGCGGAGTGCAAATGGCGCACGTCGAAGTCGACAAGGAAACCGGGGTCGTCAAGATCAAGAAATTCGTCGCCGTGCAAGATCAGGGTCTGGTGATCAATCCCAAGACGTGCAAGAGCCAAATCTACGGTGCCGTCATTATGGGAATTGCCGCGGCTCTCTACGAGCAGCGTATCACCGACCCCAAGACCGGTAAGTTTATCAACGCCGAATTGTCCGATTACAAGCTGGCCCGCCTCGGTGACATTGGCGAGATCGTGGTCGAACTCTACGAACCCGAGAGTGAGCGGGTACGGGGCGTGATCGGCAACGGCGAGCCGCCGGCAATCAGTCCCAAGGCCGCCATTTCCAATGCGGTGGCCAATGCGTTGGGAGTTCGTGTCCCCACGATTCCTTTGACACCTAAACGAGTTCTTGACGCTCTGGCGAAAGCATAAGGGAGGCTCAAGCGATGAAAGCATTTGAATATGCGGCACCGCGTACCGAAGCGGAAATCCTGCAGGTACTGTCCGCGGAACCCGGTGCAACCGAAGTTCTAGCCGGCGGCACCGACCTGGTCGGTTTGATGAAGAAGATGTTGGTCACGCCCGATCGCGTCGTCAACATCATGGACGTACCGTCGCTCAAAACCATTGATGAACTGCCGGACGGCAGTGTGTCAATCGGCGCGGCGGTGACCTTGGACTTGATCCTGGATCATCCCTATCTCGATGTCTATCCCGCAGTCAAACAAGCGATCCGTGGCATCAACAGTATGCAGTTGCAGTGCCAGGGAACGCTGGGCGGGGAAGTCTGCCAACGACCACGGTGCTGGTTCTACCGAAACGGGCTGGGGCTGTTGAGCGAGAGCGCGAGTGAAGGGGCCAATCAGTACCACGCCATTCTCGGCAACACGGGTCCTGCCAAGTTTGTGAACAGCTCGCGGATTGCCCCGGCGCTGATTGCGTTGGAGGCCCAATTGCGCGTGATCGGACCGGGCGAAGACGAAGAACGGTTGATACCCGTCAGCGAGTTCTTCCGAACTCCGCGTCACGATGGCCAGCGTGAACACGTGTTGCAGCCGCAGCAGTTGGTGACGCACGTGATCCTGCCTCCGATCGCAGGACGGACGTGTGCCACGTACGAAGTGCGTGACGGCGAAGGCCCGGATTACCCACTGGCTGCGGCGGCCGTCGCCATGCGGCTCGACGGGTATGGAATCGTGCACGCGGCCAAAGTGGTGCTCGGCCAGGTCGCGCCGACTCCGTGGAATTCACCCGAGGCAGAACGCCTGCTCATCGGGCACCCCGTCGACCCTCGGAGGGCCGAGCAGGCAGGGCTTGCCGCGGTGCGAATGGCGTCGCCGTTGTCGGAGAACACCTACAAAGTTCAGCTTGCCAAGGTTGCCGTCAAACGTGCAATCTTGCTCGCCGCAGGACACGAAACCGGCGGCTTCTAGCAACGACACAAGGAGCATCAGACATGGTCTTCCAAAAATATTACGACGAAACGAAACCGACCCGCGAGTCCGGCTGCATCCATTTACGCAGCAAGGCGATGTACGTCACCGGCGAGCTCAAGAACCCCGAACATCCTGACGAATTGGGAAGTCAGGACTGCTGGTGCAACATGACCCAGCATGTCAAAGGTCCGGATCAAGCCGATGTCGATCGCTGTGCCTGCACTCCCGGCCGGGAGTGTTATCGCGATACGTACGAAGTGTAAGCCCTCGGCCCACCCCGGTCAGGCTTGAGATTGTTACAGCCCACGCTGGCTTAGCGCCAGCGTGGGTTTTTTCTTGACCGTTGACCATGCTTCGTACGCCGCTGCCAGGCCGGCTCGTGTATTGCGAAACACCTCATGCGTGAGATGACACCGCCGGCTCGGGTAACAAAGCGAACACGGAGGCTCGGAGGCCCCCTGCGCGGCAACTCGCTGCGGCCGCCGAGCTGAGGGCGCCGAGCTGAGGGCGATGCGTCAGGCATCTCGCGGCTTGTCGGCAATCAACGCCAGATCGGTCGCCGTACACTCGCTGCTGATCGTCACACAGGCGGATGGAATTCCGCTCGCCTCAGCCAGCGTCCGCAGATCAACACGGCTGCGATAGACCAGGTACCAATTGCCGATCCATTCCATGTAAGCCTGGCTGGGATGCTGCGGTGCAAAATTGAAAACCATCAGGCGTCCGCCCGGTGCCAGATGATGCCAAAACGTCGCCAACAGAGCGGACGCGTCCTGGTCGCTCAGATAGTCAAATAGTCCCGGGCAGCTGATCAAATCTGCCCGGCCGAGGACGGCGGCTTTGCCAGCGACCCGAGCCAGGCGAAAGAGATTTTCACGGACGGCCAGTAGATTTCCGGTTGGCACGAGGTGAGCCAGTTCTCGTTGGGCAAACTCCAGGGCAGCGGGATCAAGGTCCAACAGCGTAATCCGGGCCTGTTGTCGCTCGCTGGCGGTAAGATCGTTGAGTGCCCCGCTGACTTCACACGCAGGTCCGCTGCCAACGCAGGCAAATCGCACCGCCTGCGGCCCCCGTTGTCGAACCAGATCAACCAACGCACGGCGAAGCCACTGGTGTCGATTGCGAACAGCTTGCGGGGCTGACTGTGCCTGAAAAAACCTGTCGAACGATCGCCCCAGCGGGTCGTCGCAGATCCAGTGGCGATCAATCTTGGCCAGCAGTTCGAAGTCGCCGGCGTAGCCTCGCGGTTTTTCTCGTGCACGGCGTTGCAGCCAACCTGCCTCCAGCCAGCTTCCCGCGATCTTCCAGAGCGCATTCGATGCGGGCCGATTCTCCTCGCCCCAACAATTTGACGCGGCCAACCGTTCCAACGCCACTTGGAGTGCGGTGTGCACCAGGTCGTCGGTCTGCGACGCATCACGCCAGCCGCCGGAATCATGCTGCGCCGCAGCCAACGCCTCCACCAGATCGTCGGCAACCCGTTGCGTGCGTTTCAGCAACGGCTCGCCATCGCGTGGTGGTCGCTCGTTCATCGCAGTGCCTGCTCAGACATATCGTCGCTCAGATCCCGAATTGCCGTAATACCAGACCGGCTACATCGGTGTCGGCCAGTGCCCCGTTGGGGATAACCTCGTTTTGCGAACAAAGCAACACACCCTGCTGCTCGGGCATTGTCGCCGGGGCACCGTGCGATCCCTTGACCAAGGTGGCATCCAGCGGGATCGATTTGGTCTCGCGGTCGAAATGCAATTCCACCGGGTCGTAGCCCGGCTTACGGTGAATGTCGACTTGGCGCGCGAAGCCGGGTGCCCGCGCGTCATCTTCCCACCAGTAATACGCCTGCCAACTGTTGGCCGTCGACACCAAGACGACCTCGCCAGCTCGCGGATGATTCAGGCCGTACTTGTCGCGTTCCGTACCGGCCAACACTTCGGCGATCCCCTCTTGTCCTTGGAACAGGGTGGCCACTTTTTCGATCACTTGCGGGTTGGCGTCTTTCACAAACAGATGCGAGCACTGGTGATCGACCAGCGCCCACGCCAGGCTTGACGTGAAATCCAGATGCTCGCCATCCTCCTCTTCACGGACGCTGAGCAATCCAGCCTCTCGCAACATCCGGTTTGGATAGGTCACGTGATCGACCGGCGTGATGACATACTCGCTGGCCACCATCCACAAGAGCTCCGCGCCGTCATACGCGTCCGAAAAGTCGCGAACGAGGTTGCCAATGACATCATCCAATTCCGCGAGCGCCACAAGCGCCGCCTCACTGTCAGGCCCGTCGCGCTGAGCGGCATAATCCAAATGAGGCAAATACAGGTAGCAGAAGTTGGGTTGAAAACGTTGCGCCGCCAGCGCGGCCGAATTTGCAATCCAGGCGGTTGCCTTAATGTTGGCCAGCGGCCCCCAAAAATGCTGTAGTGGAAAATGGCCGTAGGCGTCGCGGAGATCGCCGTACAGTTCGACCGGCTTGGTGTAGCACCAGAGCGATTCCGAGCCATCCGGGTTATGGATCGGGGCCGGCATGCAGACGTAATCCGCGCCGCACTTCTTGCTGAGCATGGGAAACCAGACCGCGGATGTCAGGGCCGGATCATGGCGGTGCAGGAGATCCCAGATTTGGGGCGATTCAATCTTGTCGTTGGAGGCGGTCCACATTTCCACCTTGGCGTCGTCTCGCCAGTAGAAACCGTTGGCCACCACGCCATGTTCTGAGGCCAGTTTGCCGGTCAGCATGTTGGCCTGAACCGGCCACGTGACGGCCGGAAAACTGGCGACCAACGGTGCCTGGCCGCCCTTGCCGACAAGCTGGGACAGATGTGGCATCCGGGCCACGTCCTGGCTGCGGAGACCTGGAATGGAGAGAAACACAACGTGTTTGGACATCGGTCGGACCATGGGGTTAAACACTCGAAGGAAATCGCCAAGCGGACCTCGATTTTCGCCGTTGGTCCCACCCCGTCAAGCGACCCTGGCAATCCGGCCCGCGAATTCGTTACAGAAATTCGAATCAACCTCGTGGCCGCCGCCTTGATTCTTGCGAGCTCCCCTGCGCACGCCGCAGAAAATCGCATCTTTTCCTGGGCCAAGGTCGGTTTGACAAGGTTCGGCGATCTCGATATCCTTCCCACCCCACAAGCAAAGCAAAGGCGGGGAAACACGACCTTTGTCCCACCAGATTTGAGACACACCGTTGCCGTCCGCACATGGAGGTGCGCCTTGACGCTACAGGATGCGCAGAACCACTCATCAAGCGTACTCGTGGTTGATGAATACTCCGAATCGGTGGAAGTGCTCCGCACGATTCTGGAACGGCAGGGCGTGAGTGTCCTGGAAGCGCGGGCCGCCGATACGGGTTTGGAGGTAATGCGGACGGCGCACCCCCGTGTCGTCGTGCTCGATCTCGAGGACACCGCCAATGACGACGCCACGATTCAATCGGCGTTCGAGGCCGAAACACTCCGTAATGCGTCCTCGTTGGTGATCTTGGGCAAAGCGCGGATGACGGGCAACTCGCAGGGGCAGGTCATCGACAAGCCCTACCAATACGGTCAATTGATTCGTACAATCGAGCTATTGTTAGCGCGGTGACCGTAGTTCCGAGTGGCTGGCCATCTTGCCATCCGCTCATCGTCTGCACGCTTGATTCCACGGAGTATCGAGCGTTAGGCTCGGGTAAGGCGAAATGGCTTCTCTGTTCGTCATTCAAGGACGTGACCAAGGCCGGCGAGTCGATTTACAGCGGCCGGTCGTCAGCCTCGGTCGTGAAGGCAGCAACACCATCCAGTTGCACGATAGCGAAGTCTCGCGGAATCACGCCGAAGTTCGGAACCAGGATGACGCCTACGTACTGGTTGATCTGCAGAGTTCCAACGGCACATTTGTTAATAGTGAGACGATCAGCGAGCATGTGTTGCAGAGCGGTGATCGAGTGCAGATCGGCCGCACGCTGATGATCTTTACGCACGCCGAGGACTCCTCGGCTGTCGACCTCGCCGAAGATGTTGACATTGTCGGCAAGGACCGTGCCGCGCAGGGGTCGAGGATTGTCAAGTCGATCAGCCACCAGGAAGGCAGCCAGCTCTTGCACGGCGCGGAAGGCACCAGCGTCGACGAATCCGAAAGCCCGTGGCTGGCCAGGGCGCGCAGCAACCTTCAAATCATGTACCGCACCGCCCTTGCGGTCAGCCACACATTGGACATTGACCAGCTCCTGCAGCGCATTCTGGAGTTGATCTTCGAATGGGTCGAGACGGACCGCGGCTGCATCATGCTGGTCGACCAGGAATCCGAAGAGCTACTGCCCAAAGTGTCGCGGTTCGGTAGCCATGTGCGCGACAAGCACCGCGAGCGGATGGAAATCAGTCGCACGATCCTGGACTACGTAATGGAGCACAAGGAGGGTGTGCTGACCAGCGACGCCAGTGAGGATCAGCGGTGGGACCCGGCCGCCAGTATCGTCAAAATGGGCGTCCGCGAGGCGATTTGCGTTCCCATGCAGGGCCGCTACGGCATCGTCGGCGTGATCTATATTGACACGTACACCGCACCTGGACGATCGATTCAACGGGCGCCAAATAAGTTTTCCGGCGAGCACCTCAAGCTGATGGTCGCCATCGCTCATCAGGCGGCGCTGGCGATCGAGGATACGTCGTATTACTCGGCGATGGTCCAGTCCGAGCGTCTGGCGGCAATGGGGCAAACGATTGCGACGCTTTCGCATCACGTCAAAAACATTTTGCAAGGCATCCGCGGTGGAAGTTACCTGATCGATGCGGGCCTCAATACCAACGATCAAGAAGTCGTCCGCAAAGGCTGGAGCATCGTCGAGAAAAACCAGGAGAAGATCTCCAATCTGGTAATGGACATGCTTTCCTTCAGCAAGGAACGCGAACCGGACTTGGGGCCGGCCGCCTTGAACGAGGTCGTCGCCGACGTGATTGAATTGATGCAGACGCGGGCCGACGAAGCCGGTGTTGACCTGGCCTGGGAACCCGCATCTGACTTGCCGGAGCTGCTGTTCGATGCTGAAATGATGCATAGGGCCATCCTGAACGTCGTGACCAATGCCATCGACGCCTGCGAGAAGGCCGAATCCGGACGCGTTCTGGTGCTGACCGAGTATTCCTTAGAACACGCCACGGCGAAAGTCTGTGTGGCCGACAACGGCGAAGGCATCTCGGACAAGGACATCAACAAGATTTTCTCCGTCTTCGAATCGCGCAAAGGTAACCGTGGCACCGGACTCGGCTTACCCGTCAGCAAGAAGATCTTGCGTGAGCACGGTGGCGATATTCTCGTTACCAGCCAGTTGGGTGTGGGTAGTTGCTTTTCGCTCGAAATGCCAGCCATCGTTCCCGAGCCCGGCATCCCGAGCGACACGCTGACCGATTTCGAACTCTAACGGTATCGTTATGAAGAAAGTGACGAGCGGTGGCGGCTGGCCCGCAATTCGATACACCTTCCGCAAGGCTCGCCAAGCGGGCGGCGTGTGGAAGATGTGGAAGGCGATGCGTTCGCGCAACGCCTGCAAGACATGCGCGCTGGGCATGGGGGGGCAGCAAGGTGGCATGGTCAACGAACTCGGTCGCTTCCCCGAAGTCTGCAAGAAATCGTTGCAGGCCATGGCGGCCGATATGCAGGGCGCAATCCAGCCCGAATTCTGGTCTACGTATTCCATCGAACAGCTTAAAAAGTTTTCGCCGCGCGAGCTCGAACACTGCGGCCGCCTGACGCAACCGGTGCTGTATGAGCGCTGCCAACAGTACTATCGTCCGATCGAATGGTCCGAGGCGATGCAGCGTATCACAGACAAGCTGCAGAAGCTGTCCGCCAACGAGTCGTTCTGGTATTTCAGCGGCAGAAGCTCGAATGAGGCAGGTTTCTTGCTGCAACTGCTCGCCCGCATGTACGGCACCAACCACGTCAACAATTGCAGTTACTATTGCCATCAGGCAAGCGGCGTGGGTCTCGCCAGTTCCGTCGGCAGCGGCACCGCCACGCTGGTCCTTGATGATGTCGAACATGCGGATCTCGTCTTCCTGATCGGCGGCAACCCGTCGAGCAACCACCCGCGTCTCATGTCGACCTTGATGCACCTTCGCCGGCGAGGTGGCCAGGTGATTGTGATCAATCCGGTTGTGGAGACGGGACTGGTGAATTTCCGCGTTCCCAGCAGCCCTCGCAGCCTGCTGTTCGGTACCAAGATCGCGTCGCACTACGTGCAACCGCACATTGGGGGCGATCTTGCCCTACTGACCGGGATCGCCAAGCGGATCGACGAAATGGGCGCGCAAGACGAAGCCTTCCTGCGGGAACATTGTTTGGGTTACGATTCGTGGATCGAACATATCCGGCAGACGTCGTGGACTGAAATCCGCCGGAAATCGGGTGTTGACCAGGCGGAGATCAATTCGATTTCCGAAGTCTACGCGGCCGCCAAGAATGTCGTGTTCAGTTGGACGATGGGCATCACCCATCATGTTCACGGTGTGCAAAACGTACAGGCCATCGCAAATCTGGCGCTAATGCGCGGCATGGTAGGCCGCCCACATGCCGGCCTGATGCCGATCCGGGGCCATTCCAACGTACAGGGCATCGGCTCAATGGGCGTGACGCCCGCGCTGAAAGAGGCGATTTTCCAACGCCTGCAAACCGAGTTGGGGGTCACCCTGCCGACAACGCCGGGCTACGACACGATGGCCTGCATGGAGGCGGCGCATGCGCAAACCCTGAAGTTCGGGTTCTGCTTGGGCGGAAACCTGTATGGCTCGAATCCCGATTCCGCGTTCGCGGACGAAGCAATGAGCCGCCTGGAAAACCTCGTCTATCTGAGCACCACGCTCAATACGGGTCACGCCCACGGCCTGGCAAACGAGACCTTGATCTTGCCGGTGCTGGCCCGTGACGAAGAGCCGCAGCCAACCACCCAGGAGTCCATGTTTAACTTCGTGCGGCTCAGTGATGGGGGACCGAGCCGATTGCCCGGGCCGCGCAGCGAAGTTGAAGTGATCGCCGATCTTGGCGAACGCTTGCTAGGGACCAACGGTCCCATCGACTGGTCCACAATGCGCGACACCGGGCAGATTCGCCAAGCCATTGCCAAAGTCGTCCCTGGATTTGAAAAGCTGGCGGAGATTGGCGAGACAAAAGCCGAATTCCAGATCGACGGCCGGACCTTTCATCAGCCAACATTTCCTACGGAGACCGGCCGCGCGGCCTTGCATCTGCATGACCTGCCCGAATTGCAAGGTGACGATCACCAGCTGCGCCTGATGACCGTACGCAGCGAAGGCCAATTCAATACCGTCGTTTACGAAGACGAAGACCTCTATCGCGGCCAGGATCGTCGCGACATTATTCTGATGAACCCGGCGGACCTCGCCCGGTTCGGGCTCAACCACGATCAACGGATCAGCGTCATCAGCGACACGGGGCGGATGGATCACGTGCTGGCGCGAGGCTTCGCCGAAATTCGCCAGGGGAACGCGTTGATGTACTACCCCGAGGCGAATGTCCTCGTCCCTCGGGGCACCGACGCGCAATCAAAAACACCGGCGTTTAAGGGTGTGGTTGTCTGGATTGATGCTTCCCCCGCGGCGTGATGCAAGCGTCGCCGCTGCGGCGTGGCTCGACCGGCCGGGTCAATCTCGGAAACCCGGCGTCTCAGTCTGAAAATCCACGGCATCCGCGCATTTTGCGGCGACAACGCCAGAGTGCCCGTCCTGATGCTGCGTCGGTCCCGGAGACCCGCACTTTGCCGCGTTTCTTCATTGCAAGCCGGGGAATTACTTGGCGCCAAGCACCTTCGCCCGGTACGCTAGTAACTTGTAAACTGTCTTGCGGCACGTTTTTTTCAATTGCGGTTGTGACCGGTGCCAAGTTCAACACAATCCGTCTTTCGAAATTCTGCCTTGACGAGCGGATTGGTGACCCAAGCGGACATTGATCACGCCGATCAAGCGTTGCGCGCTGAAAGCTCCGAACCGGTCCTGGAGATCACCGACGAGGCACTCTCGAATCGGCTGGTCGAGCAGGGAGTCATCAGCCGCTATCAATCGGACAAGCTGTTAACCGGCCGTACCAAGTTCGATCTGGGCCCGTACGTTGTGACGGACTTTATTGGCGCGGGTGGAATGGGCGAGGTCTATAAGGCCGAGCACAATGTGATGGGGCGCGAAGTCGCTGTCAAAGTGCTGCCCGCCAGCAAGTCCACGCCCGAGGCAATCAAGAGCTTCGCGCGTGAAATTCGGACGCAGGCCAAGCTGGATCACCCCAACCTGGTTCGAGCTTACGATGCCGGCAACGATGGGCGTGTGCATTACCTGGTCACGGAATATGTTCCCGGCATGGACCTGCGACGGCTGATCCGCTCGGAGGGTCCGCTGAACGTAAACCAGGCGGCCAGCGTCATCATGTTCGCGGCACTGGGCTTGGATTACGCCCATCAGAGTGGCCTGATTCACCGCGATGTCAAACCCGGCAATATCCTGGTGATGCCGGAGGGAATTGCCAAAGTCTCGGACCTGGGGCTGGCCGGATTCTTGAATGAGGAGGACGACAAAGATCCTCGCGCGGGGAAAATTGTCGGCACTGCCGATTACCTTTCACCCGAACAGATTCGCAATCCACACGACATCTGC
>JAUIHJ010000724.1 GCA_030432015.1 bacterium | reverse complement strand
TCAAGCAACACGAGCAGGTCGCCGATCGTCGTCACGAGCTGACGGTCCAGGAGGGAGGTCTGAAATTCATCGTCAACCTCTCCGACTACATCGACACGGGGCTCTTCCTCGATCACCGCAATACGCGGCAGATGGTCCGCGAGGCGGCCACCGATACCAGGTTCCTCAACCTGTTCGCCTACACCGGCTCCTTCAGCGTGTACGCGGCCAGTGGCGGGGCGCGGCATACCACCACGGTCGATCTCTCGCGTTCCAATTTGGATTGGGCCGCACGCAACATGTCATTGAACGACTTCCGTGGTGGTCATCATCTCTTCATTCGCAAGGAGGCACGACAGTTTCTCGACGAGCTGCCGCCGAGCGAGACCTACGATCTGGCGGTCGTCGATCCGCCGACATTTTCCAACAGCAAACGCTCGGCCGACGACTGGGACGTCCAACGCGATCATGTCGCGCTGCTCAACGCCGTGTTGCGACAGATGAATCCCGGCGGTCAAATCTACTTCTCGAGCAACTTTCGCCGTTTCAAGTTGGACGACAAGAACATTGCGTCGTCTCAGATTCGCGAGATCAGCAAGCACACCGTTCCCGAAGATTTTCGCAACCGGCGGATTCACCGCTGTTGGCGCATCGTCAATGATGCGTGATGCGGTAGGGATGATTCTTGTCGATCGCTCGCTTTGCATTGCGGCCGAGGCTCGGTGAACCGTTTCGCGCGAAAATTCCACCGGAAATCGCGGGCCATTGTGTACTCGGAATTATTCTTGCGTTATGCTACCCCCTTCATAGGGTGTACAGCATGAACCAGTTTCACATGGAAGTCCGCCTTGACACACCTCTCATGTTGGGAGGTCGTGACGGCGACTTGGAATCGTCGAACGTGATTCGACCAGCATCGTTGCGCGGCTTGTTTCACACGTTCGCGCGCGCCTATCTTGGCTACCTGCTGGGCGGTGTCAAAGACGAGCATCAGCGGGCAAGAACGATTCGAACCTTGGAGTCCGCCCTCCTCGGAGCGGCGGCGTCGGACGAGGGCACGGGCGGAAATACGTATCGAGTGGCGGTCCTCCCGGAGGCGATGCAAGAGAAGGCAGAGTTCTTACTCGTGCCTAAGCCAAATGGGGGCGGCGGTGACAAGGGGCGTGGCCTCGCGTTCTGCGCCGGCCAACGTCAGACCATTCACCTCACTGTCCCGCGCCGTTCGGCGAGGAACCGGCACTTCTGCGACGCGCTGCTGGCGGTCGTTTGGATTGCCTTGACGCTAGGCAGCTTGGGAAAACGCTCCCGTCGCGGCTACGGCTCACTTTCCATCGCCGCCGTGCACGCGATGGGCAACGGCGGTTGCGGCGCCGCGCTGCCGACGTTGGCAAACGCGAACGACGGACAGGATCTTGCCGAGAGGATCACGGTTGGGTTAGGAATCGCCGAGCAGTCGGTAACGACATGGATGCAGGAGCAAGGCGTAACGGCCCAGCCAGAACCGTCGTACATCGAAGAGTTCTTTCAGTTTGGCGGCGAGGAACAGGTATACATCGGCCAGGCTCCCTCGAAGGCCGACGACGCACCCTGGCAACCGTTGATGGAGCGTTTTAATCAGGCCTGCCATGACGGGCTCTCACAGAATGCCCCACGCTACCGCAAATACATCGGCAAGTCGAACCGCCTCGCTTCGCCGGTCTGGTTGCGGTTCCACGGGACCGACGCCGGTCATGTCGCGGTGGTAACACGTTCGTCGCTCGACGACGTGGCCATCCCGCTCGCACAGACTTTGATCGACTCCGTCAACGCCGTCCCTTTACCGACCTGGATCAAGGGGGCCCGACCATGACGGACTGGTTGATGAAGATCGGGTTGGGCGGTGTGCAACGGTTCATCTCAGAAGCTCGCAAGACGCAGGACTTGCGCGTCGGATCACAACTGATCTCCGAATTGGCGCAATCGATGGGCGAAACGGCAGACGATCTTGACGGCGTCACGCTGATGCGCCCGCGTCAATCAGATCCCGCACACTGGCCCCATCAGCTTGTTCTGCGACTGCATGATCAGAATGCCGACGGTGTGCGGCAGATCGGCGCGGCCTTGCAGGTGAAGACCCATGGGCCACTCGCTGACCTTCTCGGCGACAAACGCATCGACCAATACCTGGACAAGACGATTACCGCGGGAATGCGGAAGGTCGACGACGCGACGATTCGCGCAGAACTTGCGGCGCTGGCTGACACGTTGGAAGTCTACTGGGTCGCCGTGCCGATCAAGGATACGTTAGCCTCGGCCAGTGCCGAGTTGTTTCGATTATACGACGACCGTCGGAATTCCAGGACGTTCCTCGGATCGCCGAGAACTGGCCAGGAACAGCCGTGGGTCTGTTCGCTTTGCGGTGAGCGCGTCGCCTTGATCAGGCCGAAGGGCAAGCACTGGCCTGACCACCGGCTATTCAAGGACGGCGAAAAACTGTGTGCCCTCTGTCTGGCCAAACGCGTCAAGCCGGGCAAGACAATCGCGTCGACACACGCCTTGGCCCGGGACCGGTTCTTTCGCCTCCGCCGCTTTGCCGAAGTATCCCAGCAACCGAATCAACAGGCCTGGAGCCGAGTGCTTGACCAGTGGGACGACCTGGCCAAGCTGCCTACGGATGCCCGGCTGGAGAGTGTCTCCGAGACCTTAGGGGCAACGGCACCGACCACGTTCTGGTCAGGCGCGAATGCGCCCGCCAGGTCGATCGAAAACCTGTCACCGTACTACGCAATTCTCCTGTACGACGGTGATCGCATGGGCGAGTGGTTCACCGGTGATCGGTTGGACGCAAGCTGGAAGACGGACGACAATCGGTACGAGCATGCGCAGGGAGCCCTATCCGACGCACTGCTCGCATTCGCCGCCGACGTGCTCGACGCGCCGGACACGCTCCGCGGCGAGGTGATCTATGCGGGAGGCGACGAAGGACTCGTGCTGGTCCCCGTCGATTTCGTCATTCCCTGGCTGAAGTACCTGCAAGCGTGCTGGGCCCACGTACATGGGCACTCGGAGACATACAAACGTCCCGATCGTGCCGGAATGACGTTTTCCGCACATGTCAGTTTTGTCCACGCGAAGTTCCCCTTGCAGCCCGCCATCCATGGCGTGCATCAGGCATTGGGCAACGCGAAAGAGATAGCTGACCGCGACTGCCTGTCGCTACGTATCTGTCCTCGCAGCGGTGCCGCCGCTCAGACCGTGTTGGCGTGGGACGAGCTTGAAGCGATCGCCCAGGCCATCAGCCTGTTCACGAATTGGCGGCCGGACGACGAGGGGCATGCGGAACCGGAAGCGAAGGAACTGCGGCGGCGTCAACAGGTTGCCGCGCCGCTCGGGTTGATCTATAAGTCGCTCGGTTCGCTCCACGGATTCTTCACGCCCGATCTGCAAGACCTGGCATTACACCAGGAGCTTGAGCGCGAACTCTTGCGAATCGCGGATTGCGACCAGAAACCCTGGCAAGGCGAGTGGCACCAAGTGGTTCAGTGGCTGATTCGGCGCGGCAAGATCGACCCGCGCCGTCCCGGCCTCAACGGAGAGGATGCCGTGGCTGGGATCCTGAAAGTAACGGGCTGGCTGGCGAGACAGTTGGAGTGGGGAGCGCCGCACGCATGACCTGGAAGCTCATCACCTTCGACCCCGTAGACATTGTTATCGGCTCCGATCACCGATCTCTGGACGATTCGGGCTACAGCCAGGACACAGAGCTTAGCCCGCTGGCGTTTGCCGGTGCGCTGCGAACCCAGATCCTCTTGGCGTATGGCTACGATTTCGGCAACGCACCGGATCGCCAAGATAACGACCAACTGATTGACCTCGGCCAGACGCTCGGCGTCGCGTTTCCCGGGCAGCGTACCGAACCGACAGTTTCCAGTTCCAGGTTCTCGGTTCGCGGGCCATTGCAATTCCGGTGCAGTCCGTTTGGTGAACCGACGACATACTGGCCGACACCGCGATTTGTCGTGCAGGACGAAACGCACCAATGCCATTCGCTGGCTCCCACCGGTCCAAACGACTACCTCTGCGATCCCGCACTGGGAGACTGCGAGATCCTGACCTGCGAGTCGCGCACCGCGGGCCCCATCCGGCAGGCGTGCGCATTCTCGGACCTGCGGCGGTGGCTTGAAGGCGGCGTGATGTCGGGCGAGCATCGAGCACCG
>JAUIHJ010000017.1 GCA_030432015.1 bacterium | reverse complement strand
GCTGATTTCAGAAATGGGTTTCCAGAAATGGCGTGCTACAATACAACACGCAAACTAGGCTGACCTGAGCGGCGTTTTTCACCACTTTCACCACGCGATCACCGTTGGCGATCGGGTTTCGTCCCCAACTGCGACTTGCCTGGTGTTCGAGCGAAAGCCCCGTTCACGTCCCGTCGCTGATCTCGGCTAGTCGGTGAGAACTGCAGATTGTGAGAGTTTGATGAGGCGTTCCTTCCTGACACGAACCTTCACCCTCGCCGGTCTGGCTGCCGTTTTGCTGGCCGGGCTTGAGGCCAACCAACTGCAGGCGGCACCACGTGTAAGTTTTGAATTGGTGACGGGAAACGGCTTCCCGTTGAATGCCTCACGCAAGTGGATCGACCTATTCAAGAATCTCGAAAGCACCAGCGTGCGGATTCGCGGGGCTCGTGGCAGCGAAACGACGACCGTGGAGAACGTCGGTACCGCGAGTTCCCCCAGCTATCATGTGGTCGGGATCCTGCTGGGAGACAATCGACTTCGTCTGCTTGGGGACGAATTCACGGCCAATGACCGCGCCAAGCTTGCCGCCTGGATCAAGAAGCTCCGCATCGACGGCGTCGATGGACTCACGGCTGTCCGAGTGGCTTTTGGCCTGACCAGCGAGCAGCTCGTCTCGTTTCACGAACGGGCCAGTCAACGACTGACTTTTGCGACCAAAGGCCAGCGAGCTGGCGACGTCACTCGTCAGATCGTCCGCAATCTGCAGGCTCCGTTTGACGTGTCGTCGGCGGCGCGTGCAGCGTTTGCACGAAATGAAGCGGTGGACGACGAACTTCGGGGTCTGACAAGCGGCACCGCGCTCGCTGCAACCCTGCGTCCACTTGGCTTGGTCTGGCGGCCAAGTCGGCGGGACGACGGGACTCTGGTGGTCGTGATCCAAGAAGCGGCAAGCTCGGACGAATCATGGCCGATCGGCTGGCCCATCAAAGACACGCCGTATAGTACCGCGCCGAAGCTGTTCGAAAATCTCAAGGTCGAAATCCTCGATACGCCGCTCTCGCAGGCCATCGACGCGATTCAACCTCGCCTCGAATTGCCCTTTCTGTTCGATTACAACTCGATGGCCCGGCACCAGGTCGATCCGGAGACGAGCAAGATCAACTTTCCTGCGAAGCGTGCATCGTATAAGAGAATTTTGGACACGGTCATGTTTCAAGCGGGATTGAAGACCGAGCTGCGATTGGACGAAACCGACCAGCCCTTTCTGTGGATTTCGACCACCAAGCGATAGCCAAACGGACCTGCCGCTGGTTGGCAATTTTCCAGACGACGGCTGAATGGTCTTCGCTCGGGTATGTGCACCGCCGCCGAACTCATTCGGCTTGCCAACTGGGGCGAGGCACCATGTGCAACTGGGCCGGCACCCCGCTGACGCGACCTTCACATCAATCGCCGACAACACCTCCGCCGATCTTGGAGTCCACGCCGCAGGATTTTTCCGGCCAGCGAGTCCGTGTCTTACGGCGACGATGAAAACAACATGGCAACAAGCGGGCCCAAGATCGACACCGACGTCCAGGGCGGGTGTTGATCCGCGAGCGATCGATGCCAGTCAAACCCGGATCAGCTTGGGTCGCGGCAACTTCATCCCGTACACGCGACCGTATCGCCGTTGGATGTTGGCAAAATTCAGTCGTAAGAAATCAAACAACGCTTCGGCTGGCTCGGTCTCCAGCCAGGCGTCGACGAATTGGCCCATTTGCTCGTCATACTCTGCCTGCGAATGCGAATGGGCGTAGCAGCGCCCTGGATGACGCCTGAGATCCCCATTGAATGTCGGATTGATATGCCACAGTTCGTGAAAAACCGTGATCAATTTCTCACGAAACGGCAGTTGCATAAATCGCGGCAGATAGAAATTCAGCACATACAGCATCTCATTGCCGACACGATCGTAAACCGGTTGCACGGTATACTCGCGCCCGCGCACCTTGCCGGTGGGACTGCCCCCCTCGAACCTGAGCGGCGTCAGTGTGGCCTGCAGTCCGTGCATGACCGGCTTGCGAGCCTGTGCAAAGGAGACGGCGACACGGTCCATCCTGATATGCTGAAACTCAGGCATTGTGACGACCACATGTTCGCAAAGCAAACGCATGCGGTCGGTAAAATTAAAGCCTGGGTGCGAGGCAGTGCCGCTTTGATCCCGGCGCGGCCCGTGGTTGGGATGGGGGCTCTGTTGCGACACGGACCGTCGCTCCTGCGCCAGCCTTGTTCGTTAGACCACGATCCTTCGGCCTACTCGTCAGCCTTCTTCTCTTCAGTTGCCTCGCTGCTGGCCTCGGCTCCGTCCGTCGATTCTGCAACGGCGTCCGGAGTCTCAGAATCTCCAGCGTCAGACTCTGCCGCGACGGAATCGGTAGCCGGATCATCGTGTGCGATGTCGTCGCTGACGTCGTCGTCGCCGAATGAGGGCTTCTCGCTCTTCGCAACGGCTCGGTCGTGAACGCCAACGAACTCAATAATGGCCTGGGCACCAGCATCGCCAAGGCGCGGCTTGGCCAACTTAAGGATCCGCGTATAGCCGCCGGGGCGATCGAGAAAACGTGGTGCGACCTCATCAAACAGAACTTGGACGGCCTGTTTGTCGCCCAGTAACTGCAGGACTCGCCGCCGGGCTGCGACCACGGGTGCCCGAGCGTCCGCCCATTGACGCCATTTGTCACTGGCGCGCCATGCCTTCCAGGCGTCGGAGCCACGTTCTGCTTCGGCGGCGTACTGTTCGGCCGTCTCCGCATGCGGCAACGCGCGTCGCGCAATCGTGATGCACTTTTCAACGAGCGGACGAACTTCCTTCGCCTTGGGTAATGTGGTGACCACGCGCCCTTTGACCTTGGGAGCATTGTCATCCAATTCCGCATCTCGCTCGGTCAAGAACAAGCTGCTCGCCAAGTTTTTGAGCATCGCGCGGCGGTGACTGGGACTACGGCCCAGGATTCGCCCTTTTCGTCTATGTCGCATGATTCTCGCAGACGGCCAGGCGTCTGATTCGTAGGAGGCAAATATCGGTTACTAAAATCTCGAGCTGGCAGCGGGGATCCGAATCCCCAGATGCATCCCGAGTTCGGTCAGCTTCTCTTGAACTTCGACCAACGTTGTTTCGCCAAAGTTGCGAACCTCCAACAGTTGATCTTCGGTGCGTTGCACCAAGTCACGCACCGTGTTGATGTTCTCCGACTCCAAGCAATTCATGGCTCGGACCGAGAGCTTCAGCTCTGCAAGGCTGAGGTTCAGCTTGGCTTCCATCGCGGCATCAGCGCTGCCGCTGCCGCTGCGGGGTGCCGAATGCACCTTGGGGCCCAACTCGACATACTGGACAAACGGGTTGAGGTGCTTCCGCAGGATCTTGGCCGCTTCAACCAACGCCATTTCCGGATGAACCGAACCATTGGTCCAAATGTCCAGCAGCAGCTTGTCATAATTTGTCTTCTGCCCGACCCGCGTCTCTTCGATTTCGTATCGCACGCGAGTGATCGGGCTGTACACCGCGTCGATCGGGATAATGCCGATTTCATGCTCGCCAGAACTATGCTCGGTCGCGGGAACATAGCCCCGTCCGTTTTCGACCACCATCTCCATCATGAAGGGCACGCTATCGGTAAGCGTCGCCAACACATGATCTTTATTGATGATCTCGACATCGGCATCGGTCTGCACGTCGGCGCCGGTGATCACACCCGCCTCGTTCTTCTCGACCGTGATCACGCGCGTCGATTCGCTATGGTTTTTGACAACCAGCGCTTTCACGTTCAGCACAATATCCGTGATGTCCTCCAGGACGCCAGGAATGGTGGTGAATTCATGTTGCGCACCGCGAATCTTGATCTGCGTGACCGCACTTCCTTCCAGACTGGAGAGGAGAATCCGCCGCAAACTATTGCCGATTGTGGTGCCAAACCCACGCTCGAATGGCTCGGCGTAGAATTTTCCGTACGTCGATGTAAGCGTTTGCTGATCGCATGCAACCATGCTCGGCAATTCAAGACCACGCCATCGAATATGCATCAGTAGCCTCCGTAGAAAACGTGAACGATCGCCGTCTCGCGGCGTCGAAGCACAAACATCGGATAACGGTTATTGAGTTTACACCCGGCGTTTCTTGCGGGGGCGACAGCCGTTGTGAGGAATCGGGGTGACGTCTTCAATCAATTTGACGGTCATCCCGGCGGACTGCAAGGCGGTGATGGCGCTCTCCCGGCCGGAGCCGGGACCTTTGACTCGCACTTCGACTTCTTTGACACCGAACTTGGCAGCCTTTTCCGCCGCCTGCTGCGCCGCACATTGGCCAGCAAAAGGAGTGCTTTTGCGACTCCCCTTGAACCCGCAGGTTCCCGCACTCGACCAACAAATCGCATCACCCTTGGTGTCCGTAATGGTGACCGACGTATTGTTAAAGGTCGCCTTAATGTGCGCGACAGCAACCGTAATGTTGCGTCGGATCTTTCGTTTCTTAGTCTTCGCCACCGTTGCTAACTCCCAATTTACTGCGATGTCATCTTCGAGCTACACTAACCCACTTGCCCAGGCAAGGCGGGTCAACTAGCGGAGATCTTTCACGCCCTTCTTGCCGGCGACCGTCTTCTTCGGTCCCTTCCGGGTGCGGGCGTTGGTACGGGTACGCTGGCCGCGGACCGGCAAACCAACGCGGTGCCGGATGCCTCGGTAGCACTTGATATCGCGGAGGCGATTCACGTTTTGCTGCAACTGCCGACGCAACGGTCCTTCGACGGTGTAGTCTCGCTCCATCAAGGCAGCCAACCGACCCAGCTCATCCTCGGCCAGATCCCGAGCCTTTCGGTTGGGGTCAATTCCAGCCAAGTGGCACAAATCACGGGCCGTCTGTGGTCCCACACCGTACAGGTACGTCAACGAGATGACGGCGGCTTTTTCGTTGGGAATGTCTACACCAAGAAGACGCGGCATGTTCTGCTAGCTCCGGTATCAATCAAAAAAAGGCTTCGCTCGCGGCAAAGACCCTGCAATTTAAATGGTTTGCAAAATGTCATCAGCAAGGCACGGACGACCGAACCAGGTTGCCAACGGCCTAACCCTGTCGCTGCTTGTGACGTGGGTTGTTGCAAACCACGTAGACGCGCCCTTTGCGACGCACCACTTTGCAGTTTTCGCACATGCGTTTAACGCTGCTTCGGACTTTCATTGTCTCTCTCACTTCAACGTGCTAAAGCTCGCCAGTATATGGCGTTTACGCCGATCGACACAAGGGCCGGAACGCCGTTTGCGACGATTTGATCCCGAAATCTTGCTTTTCTGACGAATCAGGTCAGAAAAACTAGCAGTCCTCGATGCAACGCCGGAGCCGGTGAAACACTTCTTCACGCGTTCCGAGGCCGTCAATCGACCTCAAGACCCCTTGTTTCTGATAGTAACGCAGAATCGGTTCCGTCCTCTGGTTGTAAATTTCCATCCGCTGGCGAATCGCCGGAAGCGTGTCGTCAGCCCGGCCTTCGGTCCCCGCTCGCGCCAGAATCCGGCCAACTAACGACTCCACCGGGGCTGCCATCTCAATCGCGACGCGAATCTGCTCGCCGCGCCTTCCCAAGAGATCGTCCAGCGCTCTCGCTTGCACAATCGTACGTGGGATACCATCAAACAAACAGCCGGCTTCGAATCCAGACTCCTCAAGCTCATGCTCGACGAGTTCCATTATCAATTCATCAGCAGCCAGGTTTCCTCCGTCAATGCGGTTCGCAATCTCCTGAGCCTGGTCGCCGTGAGACCGAATTATCTCTCTGAGAATTTCCCCGGTCGAAATCGGGGGCAAGCCCAACGCGTCACCCAGACGCTGGGCCTGGGTCCCTTTGCCAACGCCAGGTCGACCAATCAATACGACATACATGGCAGTTGGTCAGCACTGTGAAACCACCACAGGCTCGCTCGTCGAGCAAGCCCGTCTAGGATTCCAATAACCCTCGGTAATTCCGCATGACGAGATGGCTGTCGATCTTCTGCACCAAATCAAAGGCCACACTGACGGCAATCAAGAGACCGGTGCCACCGTAAAAACTGGCCACAGCAAAACTCACACCCAATGAACCAGAGATCATGGTCGGCACGATCGCCACCAAAGCCAGAAATCCAGCACCCACGTAGGTGATCCGAACCATGACCTTCTCCAAGTAATCCGCCGTCCGCTTGCCGGGACGGTAGCCTGGAATGAAGGTTCCGTAGTCCTTCAGATTCTCCGCCATCTCTTTCGGGTTAAACGTGATCGCCGTCCAGAAGTAGCAGAAGAAGTAGATCATCACGACGTAAAACAGGTTGTACGAAAATGAAATTCCGCCTCGTCCACTGAAAACGCCGCCCAGCCAGAGCATCGTGTCCTGCGTTCCGCCCGACGTCCAACCCGCCAGCACGTTGAACAGCATCCCGGGTAACATCAACAGGCTGCTGGCGAAAATGATCGGCATCACGCCAGCTTGATTGATCTTCAGCGGCAGGAACTGGCGCGAGCCACCATAGACACGGCGACCACGGACATGCTTTGCGCTCTGCGTGGGGATCCGCCGTTGTCCCAGCGTGATAAACACCACGCTTGCCACGACGGCGACAAACAGCAGGGCCAAAACGATCAGCGTCTCGACACCGACCCGCGACTGACTCAGGCCGACCAGGGCCAACTCGGCGTTATCGAGCAAACCGGCCAGGGCACCAGGCATCTGCGCCAGGATACCGGCCATGATCAACAGGCTGATCCCGTTTCCGATGCCGAACTCGTCAATCTGTTCGCCCAGCCACATCAAGAAAATGGTGCCGCAGGTCATCGTCAGGACCGCGGTCAGCTGCCAGCCGAGCGTCAGGTCGCCGGCGGCGTTGACGAAATCGGCATGAACGAGCCCCGGACCGCCACTGGGGTCCTTCGCCATCAAGTAGAATTTCACGTAGAAGTAGCTTTGGATCGCACACAGGGCGACGGTCAAGTACCGTGTGTACTCGTTGATCTTCTTCCGTCCGGTCTCGCCTTCCTTGCGTAGATCTTCGATCGGCTTCCAGACGCTTCCCAGCAACTGAAAGATAATCGAGGCGGAAATATACGGCATAATTCCCAGGCCAAAGATCGTGGCCTGCCGGAGATCGCTAGCGGCAAAAACCGCGACTCGATCAACGAAATCATTCAGCCCGCCACCACCGCTCGCCTGACTGGCGATCTGCTCCTGGTCGATGATGGGCAGAGGAATGTGCCAGCCGATCCGATAAATGCCCAGGAGACCAAGCGTGAGCAGGATCTTCTTGCGCAGTTCAGGAATCGTAAAGACAACGCGAAGTTTTTCCCACATATCTCGATCCGTCCTAGACGATTGCAGGTGAATCGTAAAACGATTGGCGGCTGAAATCTTCCCTGATCAGCTAAGATGTGGCCTTGGCCACCTTCTTTTGCTTCTTTTTCACTTCAACCGGCGTCCGTCCCGGCATGACGATGACTTCGCCGCCCGCTTGCTCGATCTTCTCGCGAGCGGATTTGCTGAAGCGGTGTGCTGAAACCTTCAATTTCTTGGTCAGCTCACCGTCACCCAGGATTTTTAAGATATCGAAGCTGTGTTTGGCAAGAGACTTTTCCTTCAAAGAGGCCAGGTTGACCTCTTCGCCGGCCTCAAAAACCGCCTCCAAATCCCCTACATTCACAGCCGCAACGACCAGGGCGTGCTTGTTGTTGAATCCCCGTTTGGGAATTCGCCGCACCAAAGGCATCGCACCGCCTTCGAAGATCGGCAACGCGGAAAATCCGGGACGCGATTTCTGGCCCTTGTGGCCCTTGCTGGCCGTCTTGCCGTGACCAGAACCGGTTCCGCGTCCAATACGCTTCCGCTTCTTGTATTTCGTGATGCCTCGGTGAACTTCATGCAAGTTCATGACAACGATACTCCTCGCAAACGTTCAATGTCCTGGCGGGTCCGTAGTTGCTGCAGAGCATCAAACGTTGCCTTGACCAGTGTAATCGGGTTATTGGTGCCAGTGCTCTTGGTCAGAATGTTATGAATCCCGGCCGCTTCGCAGACCGCACGAACCGCGGCTCCGGCGATGATCCCCGTACCAGGTCCAGCTGGAACCAGCGTCACGCGTCCGGCACCAAAATGGCCGTGCACCGTATGCGGAATCGATCCGTCGACCAAGGCAATCTCGACCTGTTCGCGAGAGGCCTGCTTATTCGCTTTTTCGACGCTGGGTGGCACTTCGTTCGCCTTGCCGTATCCCCAGCCCACCTTGCCGTTAGCATTTCCGACGACAACCATCGCTGCGAAGCTGAATCGTCGACCGCCCTTGACCACAGCAGCGCACCGTCGAATCTTGATGGTGTGCTCGATGTCCTGCGAGTGTGTATTATCCGTCGCCACGATTGACAACTCCTGAAAGTCTTTGGAAAGGTACGGTGGTCGTCTGTCTTAGAAACTCAAGCCCGCTTCGCGAGCGGCATCTGCCAGGGCCGCGACGCGACCATGGTACTGGTAATCACCTCGGTCAAAGCGAACCTTGGTCACACCGGCGGCCAGCGCCTTCTCTGCAACCGCCTTGCCGATCATGACCGCCGCATCTTTGTTGCCGCCATAGGAAATGGACTTCGCCAGATCCGAATCTCGCGTGCTGGCCGACACGATTGTCTGTCGCGTCACATCGTCGATCACCTGGCAGGCGATATGTTTGTGACTTCGAAACACGGACAACCGTGGCCGTTCCGCTGTGCCGCGCGACTTGCTGCGGGAGTGATAACGCCGCCGCTGCCGCTGCTTCGCGATAATCTTTTGCTTGTTCACGATTTATACCTCGATTACGTTGCCGCTTTACCCGGCTTCAACTTGATGTGCTCGCCTTGATAGCGAATTCCCTTGCCCTTGTACGGCTCGGGTTTTCGCAAGGCACGCACTTCCGCGGCAAATTGGCCAACCATCTGTTTGTTGCAGCCCTTGACCACCACGTGCGTTTGATCCGGGCACGTGACATCAAGGCCGGTGGGAATCTTCTTCTTGAGTTCGTTCGCGTAGCCGACACGCAGGTTGAGTTCCTGACCCTGCACGGAGCCGACATACCCGACCCCGACGATCTCCAGGCGTTTCTCGTAACCCTCTTTGACGCCCTGAATCATGTTGGCGATCAACGACCGGGTGAGCCCATGGTATGCCCGTGCCTCCCGTTCGTCCGATTCACGAGCGACCAGGACGTTCTTGCCGTCCTCGTCAAGGGTGACGGTGACTTCGTTGCGATGCTCGTAATCGAGCTTCCCCAGCGGACCTTCGACCGAAACCACACGGTCTTTGATCGCGACTTTGACCCCGTCAATGACGGGTACGGGTTTATTTCCAATGCGGGACATTTTTCTCTCACTTTGTCGTCTGCTACCAGACTTCGCACAGCACTTCGCCGCCGAGGTTGCGTTGGCGAGCCTCACGGTCGCTGACCACACCTCGACTGGTACTAATGATCGTAATCCCCAAGCCGTTCAACACCGGCTTGAGTTCGCGAGCTTTGCGGTAAACACGTCGGCCAGGCTTGCTGATCCGGCGAATTCGTTGAATTACGCGTTCGCCGTTGGGGCCATACTTCAAATCCAGCTTCAGCTGCTGAACCGGCTCGGCTTCGACTTCATCGAAGTCCCAGATATATCCCTCGCGCTTGAGCACTTCCGCCAAACCGCGCTTCACTTTGGATGCCGGCAATTCGACGTGGGGCCGTTCGACGCTTACCGCGTTGCGGATTCGCGTCAGCATATCGGCAATCGGGTCGGTCATCATGTTGATTGGGTTTCCTTAATTACCAGCTCGACTTACGCACGCCAGGAATCAGCCCCTGGTCAGCGAACTTGCGAAAACAAATCCGACATACGCCGAATTTTCGATAGACTGCGCGAGGCCTCCCACACACGTTGCACCGCCGCTGGATACGCGATGAAAACTTTGGAGGCAGCTTGGCCTTTGCGATTTTTGACTTGCTCGCCACGTTACTGTTCCGTTTTAATGAAGGGGGTTCACACCGGCCGTTAGGCGGCGCCCGCAGTCGACTCCGGCTGCTGGAACGGCATCCCGAGCAGCCGTAACAGCTCGCGTGCCTCGTCGTCGTCATGGGTTGACGTGACCATCGTAATATTCAAACCCTGAACCCGGGTGAAACGATCAGGATTCAACTCCGGGAAGACCAGCTGTTCGACCAGGCCCATGCTGTAGTTGCCGTTCTTATCGAACGCCGTTGCACTCAACCCGCGAAAGTCACGGACACGCGGCAGGGCGACGGAGATCAGCCGATCCAGGAATTCGTACATTCGCTGCCGACGCAAGGTCGCCTTGCAACCGATCGGCATCTCCTCGCGGAGCCGAAAGCCGGCGATCGACTTGCGAGCCTTGGTGATGATCGGCTTCTGACCCACAATCTGGGTCAACGCCTCCACCGCCGTCTCCATGTACTTCTTCTCCTGAATCGCCTCGCCGACGCCCATATTGACGACGATCTTTTGCAGGCGGGGCAATGCGAGTCGATTGCTCCTGCCATACTTTTCTGCCAAGGCGGGCAGGATTTCCTGTTCGTATTTTTCTTGTAATCGCGGGATCATGATTTTTTCGCGTAGACGCTCCTCGGGGGCGAAATGACGCCCATGGAAGCACCACTCTTTTTGGAGTATCGTTCCTTACTGCCGTCATCCAAATAACGAACGCCAACACGCGTGGGCTCGTTGGTCTGCGGGCAAATGAGCATCACGTTGGCCACACTTACCGGCATTTCCTTCGACAATCGCCCGCCTTGCGGGTTCTTCTGGCTCCGGCGGACGTGCTTGTAGACACGGTTCACGCCCTCCACCAGCACTTTTCGCTTTTCGTGGTCAACCGAGAGCACCTTGCCTCGCTGACCACGGTCGTCACCGGCAACCACGACGACGATATCATTGACTTTGACGTTCATGGCTTCCTCTTAAACAACCTCGTTGGCGAGGCTTACAATCTTCATGAAGTTTCGTTCGCGAAGCTCACGCGCCACCGCACCAAAGATCCGCGTTCCGCGGGGATTGTTATCGGTGTCAATGATGACCGCAGCGTTGCTATCAAAGCGAATGTAACTGCCATCGGACCGCCGCGAAGGCTGCCGAACTCGCACAATCACGGCTCGCACGATCGCCTTCTTCTTGACTTCGCTGCCGGGAATTACGCTCTTGACGCTGCAGATAATGACATCGCCCAACGTCGCGAAACGCCGCCTTGAGCCTCCCAACACCTTGATGCACATAATCTCTTTGGCACCCGTGTTGTCGGCGACGCGTAATCTGGTTTCTTGCTGAATCATCGCTTACCCTTCGACCGCCGTACTTTGACTTCCTGACTCACGGTTCGCTTTCAATGCGGCCACATCCACCGCCAGGCTTTTCTCAACCACACGAACCAACTGCCAGCGTTTCTTCTTGGAAAGTGGAGGGGCTTCTACGATTTCCACCGTATCCCCCAAGCCCGAATCGTTGTTCTCGTCGTGCACATAGCAGACCGTGCGCCGGCGAATGTACTTGCCGTACTTCGGATGCGGGACCAAGCTGCGGATTTCCACCCGCCGTGTCTTGTTCATTTTGTCGCTGGTGACAACACCAATGGCCATTTTCTTAGGCATAGTATTCCTCGGTTGCAGCCGACCGCTGTTAGCTGGCCGCCGCCTCCTTCGCCGCTTTTTCTAGTTCACGTGCTCGTTGAATCGTCTTGATACGTGCGACCAACTTTCGATGGTGACGCAGTTCGCTGGGTGCGTCCAATCGCTCGGTCTGTGCCTGCATCCGCAGACGAAACAACCGCTCGCAGGTATCGTTGAGCGTGAGCTGTAACTGCTCGTCACTCATCTCTCTTATTTCCGCAGCTTTCATCGCAACACTTCTCTCCGCTTGTCACTTCAGGCGGTGCCTGCTGGCCGGCCAATCAAGACTCGCCCTCGCGAGGTTCGACTTACGCCGGTCGGCGCCGCGTAAACCGTACCCTGACGGGCATCTTATGAGCCAGACGAGCAAAACAAACGCGCGCCTGCTCTTCGGTAACGCCACTCAACTCGTACAAGATCGTGCCAGGCTTGACCGTTGCTACCCAATGCTCCGGTTCACCCTTACCTTTACCCATACGGGTTTCCAGCGGGGTCGAAGTAATCGAGCGGTGCGGAAACATCCGCACATACAACTTGCCTTCGCCACGAATGTACTGCTGCGCTGCAATTCGGCCGGCCTCGATCGTCTGAGCCTTGATCCAACCGCCCTGCATGGACTGTAGCGCGAAATCGCCAAAGACCACGCGGTTGCCGCGAGTCGCATTACCTTTTATATGTCCTCTTTGGCTTTTTCGGTGCTTGACCCGCTTCGGCATCAACGCCATCGGATTCTCCTTCGTACATTCCTTGGTTCACCCAAACCTGAACACCAATATGACCTTGCGGTGTCTTGGCTTCAGTGAAACCGTAATCGATTTTTGCTCGTAGCGTACTGAGCGGAATCGAACCTGAAATCTGCTTTTCGATTCTCGCCATTTCGGCACCGCCGAGCCGTCCGGCCAGGCGGATCTTAATTCCTCGCGCTCCCGCATCCATTGTCTGCTCCATCGAACGTTTGATCGTACGACGGAAACTCGACCGACGAGAGAGTTGGTTGGAAATGTCTTCCGCGACCAGCTGTGCTTGTAACTCAGGTCGCTTAATCTCTTCAATCTTCAAGTTGACCCGACGGCCAATCAGGTTCTGCAACTCCTCCTGGAGCAGCTCGACCTCTTGACCCTTCTTGCCAATGATCAGGCCAGGCCGGGCAACAAACAGAATCACCTTGACTTCATCACGCGTCCGCTCGATCTCAATCCGATCGATGCCGGCATTCCGATACTGCTGCTTCTTCGGATGCTTCTTGATGAAGTTCCGAACCTTCAAGTCTTCGTACAGCAGCTCGGCAAATTCCTGCTTGGAAGCGTACCATCGACTTTTCCAGCCGACCATGACGCCCGTACGAAAACCAACCGGATTAACTTTTTGACCCATAGCTACAGCTCTTCTGGTTACAGCTCGTTAATGTCTTCCAAGGCGACATGAATGTGCGACATTCGCTTGATCACCCAAAACGCCATCCCGCGAGCTCGCGGTCGAATTCGCTTGAACGTCGGACCGCCGTCAACGCGTGCATCGGTCACCACCAGGCGGTCGATCCGTACCGTCCGCCCCGGATTCTGATCCGGGTCCTGGGCGTTGCCCAATGCGCTCCGTAACACTTTCTCCAACATTCGAGCACCACGATTTGGTTGGTACTGCAAAATGTCCAACGCCTCGTCCGCGAATTTGCCGCGAATCAGGTCCGCCATCGGGCGAACCTTGCGCGGGCTAATGCGGGCGTTCTTATGCTTGGCTCGAAATGCCATGCTTTAATCCTTGTATCAAATGCGCTGCACGGAGAGTCTAGCGTTTGCCTTTACCGCCGTGACCGCGGAACGTTCGCGTAGGCGAAAACTCGCCCAACTTATGTCCAACCATGTCCTCGGTGACCAGCACCTTGAGATGAGCTTTACCGTTGTGAACCATGAACGTGACACCCACGAACTCTGGAACAATCGTGCACGCTCGTGCCCACGTCTTAATCGGCTCGGACTTTCCCGACTCCTGCTGCTTTTGCACCTTCTGGTACAGCCGGAGATCGACAAAGGGACCCTTCTTAAGTGACCTGCTCATACTGAGGACTATCCTGAAAATTTACCGTCACGTGAATGAACTATTTGATGCGTAGCTGACCGTAACGTCGAGAACGACGCCGACGTACGATCGACGAATTGGAAGGCTTGCGCCGTTGCCGGGTCCCGCCCCCCTTGGCCGGCACGCCCGTCGGGCTGACCGGGTGGCGACCGCCCTTGGTGCGGCCTTCACCACCACCGTGGGGGTGATCAATCGGGTTCATCGCGGTACCGCGTACATGAGGCCGACGGCCCAGCCATCGCTTTCGACCGGCCTTACCCAACACAACCGCCATATGATCGGAGTTGCCAACCTTGCCAACCGTGGCCCGGCAAGCAGCGGGAACACGCCGGATTTCACCGCTCGGCAAGGTAATCTGTGCCCAATTCGCTTCGCGGGCTACCAGGGTGGCCGAGGCACCCGCACTGCGGCACATCCGTCCGCCCCGTCCAGGCAGTAGTTCGATGTTATGCACCGCCGTACCGAGCGGAATATTCTTGAGCGGCAAGCAGTTACCAATCGCGGGGGGCGCGTCAGGACCGCTCTGCAACCGGTCGTTCTCTTGCAAACCGTCTGGGGCGATGATGTACCGCTTTTCACCGTCGATGTAATGCAGCAGGGCGATTCGAGCGCTCCGATTGGGGTCATACTGAATCGAATGCACCTTGGCGGGAACACCATCTTTGTCGCGGCGAAAATCAACGACTCGGTAGCGACGCTTGTGGCCGCCGCCGCGATGCCGGACGGTGATCTTGCCTTGATTATTCCGGCCACCCTTCTTGGTAAGCGGACGCAGCAAACCTTTTTCCGGCTTGACACCCTTGGTCAGGGTCGCGAAATCGCTAACCGTCGCATTGCGCCGCCCAGCCGAAGTCGGTTTGTATTTTCGAATTCCCATGACTGCCTTCTGATTCTCTTAAACGACTATCACGCTACCCGGCCTGCCACGCCTTAAAACCTGCCAACCTTAAAAGAAGTCGATCCGATGCTCGGCATCGAGCGTAACCAGTGCCTTCTTCCAGGCGTTGGTGCGACCAAATTTAAAGCGATACCGGCGTGGTTTACCGCGTCGGTTTTGCGTGCGAACTTTAACCACGCGAACATCGAAAAGGGCCTCGATGGCTTTCCGAATATCCGCCTTGTCTGCCAGGGGGTTCACCTCAAACGAATACTGGTTTTGACGCGACGACCGGTGGACACCTTTTTCCGTGACCAGCGGTCGCAACACCACCTGATGCGGCTCGAGGACAATCTTTTTTTCTTTGGGCTTCGCGGCAGTTTGTGCCATCGTAATCACTTCCGTAGATCAGTTTTCTAACACTCAGGAGGCCGCGGCAGTATTTCGCTCTTTAATCGCATCGAAGGCGGCCCGTGTGACCAGCATTCGTCGCGGCGACAAGACTGCCAAGGCATTGAGGTCCGAGACCGGTGTAACCGAAACCTTCTGTATGTTCCGAACACTCTTGTAAACATGCGGATCATGCGACGCCGTTGCCACCAGGGTGCTCGTCCCGGCCAGCGGCAACGCCTTCAAGATTGCCGCCATCTCTTTGGTTGCCGGTTGATCAAAGGTCAGCTCGTCAATAATGACCAGCTGTTCGTCAATGATTTTCGAAGCAATCGCCATTCGCGTGGCAAGCCGCACGGCCTTTCGAGTCAACCGATACGAATAGTCGCGGGGCTTGATGGCATGAATATGACCACCACCGCGCCGGACGCCCGACCGGCGCGACCCCGCCCGGGCATTGCCGGTCCCCTTTTGGCGATACATCTTCGCCGTCGAACCGGCAACTTCAGCGCGGGTCTTCGTCTTACTGCTCCCCTGCCTTGCGTTCGCCTGGTACATCACGACGACGTCATGCAGAAGCTGCTTATTGATGCGTGGCGACAGGGCTGCGGGATCAATTTCGTAATCCCCAACCTGCGCTCCACTGCGATCGTAAACGGGCAATTTTGCCATGATTCAAACCGTGCCTTGGCACTCGATTAAGCGTTTTTCCAACAATCCCCAGACGACTAAACCATATTCGTCTGGCGAACAATCACATAGCCGCCATTCGGCCCCGGGACGGCACCCCGGACGAGCAGCAGGTTTTCGTCGACATCAACCCGTGCAACGCGGAGGTTACGGACCGTAACTCGCGAATTACCGTATTGGCCCGCCATCCGACGGCCCTTAAAAAGCCGACTCGGGCTGGCACTGCAGCCGGTACCACCGGCATGGCGATGCACCTTCTTGACACCGTGCGTCGCACGCTGACCAGAGAAGTTATGCCGCTTCATCACTCCGGAGAAGCCCCGCCCTTTACTGGTGGCGATCACATCGACGGCCATCACGGAGTCGATCGTCTCGCGGTACTTGACCGCCTTCTTTTTCTCGAACTCCCGTAGCCAGCCTGGCTTTTCGACATCGACGCCGTTGGCGCTGGCGGCCTCCTTGAGCATCTGCGGCAAGTCAACCAGGGCTGGCTGAAACATTCCAACCGTAACCTCCTGGCCTAACTCGTATCCATCCGCAGGGCCGCGAAGTTCTCGCACAAACCGCTTGGGCTCGCAATCGGGCTTCGGCAGAAGATCAACGCCCGAAGCGGAGATCTTTTTCGAACGCTTGCTGCTCAGCTTCGCAACGTGACCGCGTTCGCTACGGCGAGCCAAACGACGAGGCTTGTCGATGAATCCCAACTGCACCGCCTCATAACCATCACGGTCGGGCGTGCGAAGCTGAAGAACGTGACACGGACCCGCTTCAATCACGGTTACCGGAATCACTTCCCCAGTCTCATCATATATTTGCGTCATCCCGACCTTGCGGCCAAGTATGCCATTCATCGCGTTACCTCGTCATTACTCGCCGGCGGGAGACTAAGGACCATGCCTTAACTTACCCACCCGACTTCCATGCATATGCAATCTAGTTTATAGGTGCGTTACCGCTGCGTGGCCTTAATCTTAATGTCAACGCCAGCAGGCAAACTCAACTTATTCAATGATTCGATCGTCTTGGCCGAAGCCTGCACGATATCCACAAGCCGCTTGTGCGTGCGGATTTCAAATTGCGACCGTGCTTTCTTATCAACAAACGGACCGGACAGGACCGTGTACTTCTCAACCCGAGTCGGCAACGGGATTGGACCGTGCACTTCAGAATGCGTCCGCTTGGCGGTATCGACGATCTCCTGCGCACTTTGATCCAGGATGGCGTGATCATACGCTTCCATGCGAATCCGAATTACTTCACGAGCCTTTGCCACGGACACTTCTCCTGGTCAGCTGACTACCGAGCTGCGACAAATCTGTCGCACTCACACCTGTTGCTTCCATTGCTAAATTGGAAGCCCTCGATCTTACGGGTCGCGATAAACCTCGTCAACCGCTGATGGCATCGCAGGCAGGCAAAAGTCTGAAGATTTCGTGACGCAGCCCGGTTGCCTGACGCCCGCCGCAGCTGGAACGGGGCAACGTGCCTCCCCAGCTGCCTTTTCCACCCCCTTGGTTACGTTCGAAAGGCCGGCACATCCCATTAGATTTCATATTCCCGGACGACTTCGGGAGGTGCGGCCGCGTACTCCAGCGGTTCCATCGAACAGCCGGCACGCCCTTGGCTTAAGCTGCGCATCGCACTGGAATAGCCAAAAAGTTCTTTCAGCGGTGCCCGGGCTTCAATTGAATTTGTGTTTCCACGGACTTCCGTTTTCACGATGATGGCGCGTCGCTGCTGCAGATCCCCGACAAAATCGCCCAAATACTGTTCCGGCGTTACGATATCCAGCTTCATGATCGGTTCGAGCAGGACCTTGCCCCCCGCCTCCAGGGCTGCATTAAACGCTTCGTTCGCGGCAATCCGAAATGCTCGCTCGTCAGAAGACTCGTCCGCTTCGCCCCCCAGCACCGTGACGCGGAGCTTGGTCAGCGGGTAGCCAGCGATCAGTCCGCCCCCTTCGCCGCGTGCCTTGAGTTCGTCGAGGGCCACGACCAGTAAATCCGCAGGAATCTCGTCGGGCGGGCAAGCACTCAGGATTGCGACCGATGGCCCCGTCGCCAGTCCGGGCTCGACGCGGATCCGCAGCTTGGCAAATAGTTGCTGGCCGCCAATGGAGCGGTGACACTCGCCTTCCACTTCGGCGGGCGCCGCAATCGTTTCGCGAAAACTGACCTGGGGCTTGTGAAAGCGAATGTTCAGGTTGAAGTCCCGCAACAACTTGTTCTTGATGACTTCGAGGTGCAGTTCGCCCATCCCGCTGATCAGTGTCTGCCCCGTGTCTCCGCTGATGACGTTCAGGGTGGGGTCTTGCCGCTTCAGCAGTTCAAGCGTCTCCTCGAGCTTCTTTCGTTCGGTCGTCGACTCGGGCTCAATCGCCATTGAAATCACTGTTTCAGGGAATTCAATCGTCTCCAGTCGTACCGGTTGCTTGGCGTCGCACAGTGTGTCGCCCGTCACGGTCTGGCGCAGCCCGATGACTCCCACGATATCGCCCGCGGAGACCTGGTCCAGTTGCGATTCCTTCTTGGTCGCGTGGATATGCCAGAGTTGGGCGACGTTTTCCTTGATGCCCTGTGTTGCGTTGAGGACCCGCGAATTTGATTTCAGCGCCCCGGAGTAGATTCGCAGCCACGACATGTCGCCAGTCTTGGCGGGCAGAACTTTGAAGACCAGTGCACAGAAGGGTTCGTTGGCGTCGGCTTTGCGTACGACGTGGGGGGCCTCCCCGTCTTTCTTCTTGGCGACTCCCTCTCCTTCGACGGGAGGGACGTCAACCGGGCTGGGAAGAAAGGCCGCCACGGCATCGAGCACCGGCTGCACCCCGATGCCGCGCAATGCCGAGCCGCACAGCACGGGCTGGATCTGCATCTGCAGTGTCGCTCGCCGCAGCACGTCCACCAGCAGTGATTCGGGAATGGGCGATTCCTGAAGCGCCAATTCCATCAGTTCATCGCTCTGCCCGTAGAGTTTTTCGAGCATCTGATCGCGCCAAAACGCAGCCTCGTCCGCCAGTTCCGCCGGAATCTCTTCGACAATCGGGCGCATGTGATCGTCGGCAAACCGTAGCATCCGCATGCCGACCAGGTCGATGACACCCCGGAATGGATCGTCAAAATGGGCCGGGCCCGCCCCCACCGGAATCTGAATCGCGACCGGAGCGGCACCGAGACGCTCCCGGATCTCCTCGAAAACCTCCTCGAAACGTGCTCCTTCGCGGTCCATTTTGTTGATAAAGGCAACCCGCGGGACGCGGTATCGATTGGCTTGCCGCCACACGGTTTCGCTCTGGGCTTCCACGCCTTCCCGGGCGCTAAAGACGACGACGGCGCCGTCGAGGACGCGCAGGCACCGCTCGACCTCGGCCGTAAAGTCAACGTGTCCGGGGGTGTCGAGCAGGTTGATGTGAACGTCCGCCCAGTCGAACGTGACGCAGGCCGAATAGATCGTAATCCCGCGTTCCTGCTCCTCCGGGTCCGAATCGGTCTCTGTCGTCCCTTTGTCAACCTCGCCCACGCGGTGCTTGGCTCCGGCGGAAAACAACATTCGCTCGGTGACGGTCGTTTTTCCGGCGTCAATATGGGCGATCACGCCGATATTTCGCAGTTGTTCAAGCTTCCGCGACATGTCCAGCCAATATCTGTTTCATTGCGCATCCGCGTTTGCATCGCGCATAAAGAAAGCCGCACCTCGACGAACGAAATGCGGCCCGTTTGTTCAAAACCGACTACCAGGCGAAGTGGGCGAATGCCTTATTGGCTTCCGCCATTCGGTGGACATTTTCCCGACGTGTCATCGCCGAGCCTTCGCGGTTGTACGCCGCAAGAAGTTCGTCAGCCAACTTGTGAGCGGTCGGTCGACCTTTCTTTTCGCGAACGGCAATGAGCAGCCAGCGAATCGCCAGCGACTGTTGCCGCGCCCGGTTTACCTGCATGGGGACCTGGTAAGCCGCACCACCAACCCGCTTCGAGCGAACTTCGATCGACGGCTTGATGTTCTCGATGGCGGTATGAAAGACCTCAATCGGTTCCTGGTCGGTGACCTTCTTGCTGATGATCTCCAGCGCGTCGTAGAAGACCTTGAGGGCGATCGATTTCTTGCCATCCAGCATCAGGCAATTCACAAATTTCCCAGCCAGGATTGAATTGTGGCGAGGATCCGGCTTCAACGTCTTCCTACTGGCAGTAATTGCGCCCATGGGCTCGTCCAATAATTTCTAGTTGTTTTGGTGGTGAATTGAGCGCGTCGCCACGGCTGGTAACACGGTCCGGCCGGTTCCGCGTTTATGATCGAAACCGGCGATTGTCGTGCACGACGGACTAGGGTCGCTTGGCCCCGTAGCGGCTGCGAGACTGCTTCCGGCCATCGACGCCCAACGTATCGCGAGCACCGCGGACAACCTGGTATCGCACACCTGGCAAGTCGCGAACTCGACCACCTCGCACCAACACAATCGAGTGTTCCTGCAGGTTGTGGCCCTCGCCCGGGATATAAACGGTCACTTCTTTACCGTTGGACAGGCGGACACGCGTGATTTTACGCAGGGCCGAGTTCGGCTTCTTCGGTGTCATCGTTCGCACCTGCAAGCAAACACCTTGCTTTTGCGGGCAGCGGTCGAGCACAGGAGCCTTGGTGAATTTCCGCTTCTTTTTACGGTTGCGGCGTACGAGTTGGTTGATCGTGGGCATCGTTTTGTCGGTCTATCTATAGACTTGGGGGATAGGGAATCCACCAGATTACCCGTTTCAGGGTGCCTGTCAAGGTGGAACCAAGGTGCTTCGGCCACACATTCTTTCGTTTTGGTTTGGGCTTTCGCCCTCCGAGTCGCTTTTTGGACTTGTGAGCGGCTCGACAGAGTAGCAGATTAACAGGCTTCCAATCGAAATCACCAACGACCTCCGTTGTCACCCACGCAAATCCACCATCGAGCCAAATATGAAAATTGCCTACCTTGAATGTACTAGCGGAATCAGCGGAGATATGACGCTTGGCGCCCTGGTCGACGCCGGCGTGAGCCTCGGCCAGATTCAAGCCGGCATCGACTCACTGGGGCTACCAAGTTGCCAGTTGACCCAGGAGGAGGTCAAACGCAAGGGATTTCGCGCCACCAAAGTCGACGTCGTGCATGAGCCCGAACATGCCCATCGCCATCTCCATCACATTACCGACATGATTGATGGGAGTTCGCTGACCGACAACCAAAAGGAACTCGCCAAACGGATTTTTACGAAATTGGGTGAGGCAGAGGCCAAAGTCCACGGGACGACGATTCGAAAAGTTCATTTTCACGAGGTCGGCGCGGTCGATTCGATTGCCGATATCGTGGGCACCGCCATCGGCCTCGACCTGCTGGGGGTCGATCGAATCGCCTGCTCGCCAATCCCCACGGGGACCGGCCACATCACCATCGCCCACGGTCGCGTTGGCGTCCCCGCCCCCGCCACGGCCGAGCTGTTGATCGGCATCCCCTTGGAACATTCGGTCATCGAGGCCGAATTGACCACGCCCACAGGGGCTTCGATCGTGGCCACCGTTGTGGATGAATTCGGGCCGCTGCCGGCCATGACGATCGACGCCATCGGGTACGGAGCAGGGACGCGCGAACTGGAGTCGCAGGCCAACGTGCTGCGGCTGATGGTGGGAAGTACGCCAGAGAGCCCGCAGGCAGACCAGATCTGGGTCTTGGAAACGAATATTGACGACGTGGCCGGCGAAGTGATCGGCCATTGCTGCACGCTGTTAGCCGAGGCGGGCGCGCTGGATGTCTACACGACGGCAATCCAGATGAAAAAGAACCGTCCTGGCAGTAAAGTGAGCGTCCTGTGCCAAGCGGCCGACATTGTCCATCTGGAGCAGATTCTCTTTCGGGAAACCGCCACGCTGGGAATTCGACGCTGGCCCGCCAGTCGACACAAGCTCGACCGTCGCCCCCATGACGTTGAAACCCCCTGGGGACCGGTTCAAGGCAAGTTGGCGACGCTGGCCGATGGTAGCAGCAGCTTCTCGCCAGAATACGAGTCCTGTCGTCAGATCGCCGAAACACAGGGCGTGCCGCTAAAGCAGGTCTATGACGAAGCCCGTCGGTCGTGGCAAGCTTCCGCCGGCAAGTAACCGCGCCGCGGCAGACGTCAGAGGGCCTCAAAGTCGCGACGGAGCAGTTCGCCTTTGCCTGGGTCGACCATCGTTACATAGGCGATCATGCCGCGCAGCCAGCTCTCAAAATGCGGCACCTGGTCCTGGTTTTGCGCCGCCAGCCCCGTGCGTTTGGCCTGGTGCAAGATCGCACGCAGACGTCGGACCGTTTGCCGCGGCACGCCCGGCTTGTCATTGACGACGATGCCCGTCACCGATTGCCGCATATTGGTCCGTTGAACACGGGTCTTTTGCTCATTCACCTGAAAAGACTCGTCCTGGCAGATGTGCCGGATGCGAGCAAGCAGATAGCCGATCTGGTGTTGCCGATCTCCCGTTGCCGAAAACGTGATGTCGTCCGCGTAGCGTGTGTAGCGCCAACCTAGTCGCTTGGCAATGCCCGCCAATCGACGGTCCAAGCCTCGGGCAATCAGGTTCGAAATCGGCGGGCTGGTGCAGGCGCCCTGCGGCAACGCCCGCGGTCCCGTCGCGGGATAAAAAGTCTCCCCCGCCATGTCGACCGTTTCGCGGGGGCACTCGGTGCAGAGCAGTGCCAAAATGGTGGCGACCGCCGGCGAAAAGCCGAACGAGCGAAAAAGCCCGGAGGTCCGGGCGAACGTAATCGACGGAAAGAAGTCCTTGAGGTCGGCATTGACAACAACATCCTGGCCGACATGAGGCCTGGCGTTGGTCACCGTCGAACGACCGGGAACAAAACCATGCGCGGCCTCGTGCGTGGGCAGCGGCCGGAGAATGTGGTCGAAAATCCAACGCTGGGCGGAGCTAAGCTGTCGGTGTGGTGCTGAAAGTTGGCGCATGCCTCCGCTTTTCTTGGGTACCTGAAACGTCACGTAATGGACGCTGGTGGGAGCCTCACTGTGAAATGCGAGCCAGCGTAATTTCGAAATGCTGATCGACAGCGCGCCCGCCAGATCCCCCGGCGTCGCCAGCAGCGGCAAGTTGTGCGTCTCGAGCTTTTCTATATCGATGCGGCGATCCGCCAGGTCGCGTGAGACACCCTGGCCGAGAAAAACAATGTCCGTTGCGCGGCGAGCAATTGTCTCGGATCGGACCCGCTTTCGCTCGACGGCCGCCGCGCGCCGTTCCGCCTTCCGCGTTGCCCGCTGCTCCCGTGACTCCCGCACGGCCTGCGTCCCGACTGGGGGGGACGCAGGCGAGGAGTCGTTGCGATGTTGCTCCATCTGCCGACCGACTTCGTGGATCTGATCCAGTTCCCCGGCCGAAATCAGGCCCATCCCAACCATCGTGCGGTCAATTGCGCGGATGCGCGGCACGCTGTCAGATGGAATCACCCGCGTCGAGTCAACATAGGACGAATGCCAATCCGCTTGCAGGGTAGCGTTCATCACTGGCTCGGTCGGCAGTGGCGCAAACTTGTCCGTATCGAGCCCGGCGGCAAGCGTCGCTGGTCGTGACGGTGCAAGTTCCGGCTTGGTTGCGGCAACCGGGCCTCGGTTGCCGTTTGCGCGATTGGACGTCGGACGATGCTGGCGCCGGCGATAGGGTGGGGGTTTGGGCCCAAACAACAGCTCGGCGAAGAATCTCAGCAGTCCCATAGCAACCTTGCGTCCGAAACGCGAAACAAGAAACG